>DASPHQ010000539.1:0-4524 GCA_035629595.1 Urbifossiella sp.
CCGCTGATCTGGAAGCCGTTCAAGAAGAGGGCTCGCTTCACGCTCCCGCCCGACAAGCCGCTGACGCTCGCCGCCTACGCCGCCGGTGAACCCGCCCACGCTTTCGTCGAGAACGTCGCGGTCGGCGAGCCCCTGCCGGACATGCCGCTGTTCCTGACGCCCGAATACCACGTCCTGGTGCCGCTGGAAGCGTCCTACGCCGCCGCGTGGGCGATGGTGCCGCCGCGGTGGCGCGACGAACTTGCGCCGCCGCGCTGACGGCCGGTTGCGGACGGGGGGCGCCTCCGGGTACACTTCCTTCACCCGCCCTGCCCGTGGTGCCCGCCCGATGACCCGCCGCTCGTGCCTCCTTCTCCTGCCGATCGGGCTGCTCCTCGCCCCCGTCCGCGGGGCCGACCCGCAGTACGAAGACCCCGACCTCACCCCCGCCGACAAGGCCCACTGGGCCTTCCGCGCCCCCGTCCGGCCCGCACTCCCGACCGTGAAGCAATCTGGGTGGGTCCGCACGCCCGTGGATACATTCGTGCTCGCGAAGTTGGAAGCAGCGCGCATCACGCCCGCTCCGGTAGCCGACCGCCTCACGCTGATCCGCCGCGTCACCCTTGACCTCACCGGTCTCCCGCCGACGCCCGAGGAGGTGGCCGCGTTCGTGACGGACGCCGCCCCCGACGCCTACGCGAAACTGGTGGACCGGCTCCTGGCGTCGCCACGGTACGGCGAGCGGTGGGCGACGCACTGGCTCGACGTAGTGCGGTTCGCCGAGTCGAACGGGTACGAGGCCGACGGCGAGCGGCCGCACGCCTGGCGCTACCGCGACTACGTCATCCGCAGCCTGAACGCCGACAAGCCGTACGACGTGTTCGTCACCGAGCAGTTGGCCGGCGACGAACTCGCGGCCGGGAAGGACGCCCGCGAGGCGGCCGACCTGTGGGTCGCCACCGGGATGCACCGCTGCGGCCCCGTCCACATGGTCGGCGGCAACATCGACGCCGACGTGCTCCGACAGGAGATGATGACCGAAATGGTGAACGGCGTCGGGGCGACGTTCCTCGGCCTGACGCTGGCGTGTGCCCGCTGCCACGACCACAAGTTCGACCCCGTCTCGCTCGGCGACTACTACCGCGTCCAGGCCTTCTTCGGCGGCACGCGCTACACCGACATCGACCTCGCCACCGCCGACGACAAGGCCGCCCGGAAGAAGCTGGCCGACGACCTCGACCGGCAGGCCGCGCCGCTGAAGAAGCAGGTGGCGGACCTCGACGCCCCCGTTCGCGCGAAGGTCGCGGCCCGGAAGCGCGCCGGGCTGGAGGCAAAGTACAAGGACGCGCTCGACACCCCGGCCGACAAGCGGACCGCCGAGCAGAAGAAACTGGCTGGCGAAACCGGGCCGCTGCTGCGCGTGTCGTGGGACGAGATCCTCGACGCCATGCCCGCCGCCGACCGCGCGAAGCGGTCCGCGCTGCGCGAGCAGATTCACGCCATCGCCGCCCGCGCCCCCGAGCCTCCGGCCGCGGCGTGGGCGATCAAGACGACCGACGCCGACGCGAAGACGCACGTCCTGAAGCGCGGCAGCCCGAAGGCGAAGCTCGACGTGGCGCGGCCGGCGTACCTCCGCGTGATGGCGACGCCCGACGCCCCGAAGTCGCGCCTCGACCTGGCCCGCTGGCTGACCCGCCCCGACCACCCGCTCACGGCGCGCGTGATCGTGAACCGGCTGTGGCAGCACCACTTCGGCCGCGGCATCGTCGCCACGCCGAACGACTTCGGCCTGAAGGGCGCCCGGCCGACGCACCCCGAACTCCTCGACTGGCTCGCGACCGAGTTGGTGACGAACCGCTGGTCGCTGAAGCACGTCCACCGGCTGATGGTGCTGTCGGCGACGTACCGACAGGCGCAGGCCGCCCCGCACCCGGCCGACCCGGACAACAAGCTCCTCGGCCGGATGCCGCGCCGCCGCCTCGAAGCGGAAGCCGTCCGCGACGCCGTGCTCGCCGCGGCGGGGACGATCAACCATCAGGTCGGCGGGCCGTCGGTGAAGGTGCCGCTGGAGCCGGAGGTGTACGACCTGATCTTCACCGAGGGGGAGCCGGACGGGCTGTGGCCGGTGACGCCGGACGCGGCCCAGCACCGGCGGCGGTCGGTGTACCTGTTCAACAAGCGGAACGTGCGGCTGCCGGTGTTCGAGGCGTTCGACCAGCCAGACACGCTGAACTCGTGCGCCGTGCGGCCGGTCAGCACGTTCGCCCCGCAGGCGCTCATCCTAATGAACGGCCCGTTCACGCAGGAGCAAGGGAAGGCGCTCGCCGTGCGGCTGGCTGGGGAGAAAGATCCTGTTGAGACGCTCTACCGCCACACCTTCGGTCGCGTACCAACGGCTGCAGAGCGGACCATCGCGGCCGGATTCCTGCGCGAGCAGGCGGCGTCGGTGCGCGACCGGCTTCGCGCCCGGTTGCCGATCGGGCTCGACCCCGCCGTGCTGCCGGCGGGCGCCGACCCGGCACAGGTGCGGGCGTTGGCGGACCTGTGCGTCGTGCTGTTCAACACGAACGAGTTCGTCCACATCCCGTAGGGCCGGCGGCGAGTGATGCTGACTTGGATTGACTCGGCTACTCGCCGACGGGAACCCGTCGCATCTGAAACTGCTTCTTTTGGCCGAAGGTCTCGTACTCCGCCCACAGGTCATCCGCCTTCGGGTCGAATCGAACACGAAGCACGTACCTGAAGAGTGGCGGTGGCTCGTCGTTAATCCGGCAGCGGTTGTCCCAGGACTCCCCTTCCTTCACGAATTCATGTCGGCCCCCACCAAAAAGCGCAGCGGGGAGTTGCCCCGTGACCCGATTGAAGTCTGGCTTCTGGTTGTTGGGCCGAGTTGCCACGAAGGCCTGGAACCAGCCGCTCGCGTCGATCTGGAAGTAGGCGTTATCGCCGTCCGACCACTTGGCGACCCAGTCGCGTTCTGCGTTGCGCTCCCACCACGTGGGTTCTGATAACTGGCCTGGCCTGGGTCCATCATCGTGTAGCTGAGTGGTCGAGAGGACAGCCGGCTCGGACACCCGGCAACCGACCACGGAGACGAGGAGCGCGAGAACGGTCCAAACCCTCGTCCGGCTCATGGCCCCGCCTCCTTGCGAACGCCCGCCGTGCCAGCCATACTCGCATCCGTGTCCGAACGCAACCCCACGCCGCCGGTGTCCAACTTTCCCCGTAGGAACTCACGTTCGCGGTCATTCCCTGCCAGTTCCAGCGCCTCGGCGAAATGCCGTCGCGCCGCGACGTCGTCCCCGCACCGGCGGTGCAACTCCCCGAGTGCCGCGTGCCAGTGGCTGTAGCGCTCCGCCCCGTCGCACCGCGCGGCCAGCAGCCCACGCAGCCCCGCCTGTGGGCCGTGCAGGTGCGCGACCGCGACCGCCCGGTTCAGGGCGTGTAACCAACCGGGGTCGCGGCCGCAGAGCAGGTCGTAAAGTTCCACGATTCGCCGCCAGTCGGTCGCCACGAACGTCGCCGCGGCGCAGTGCTCGGCGGCGATGGCGGCCTCCAGGTGGTACGCTGTGAGTTCGTTGCCGCGTGCCGACCGGGTGAGCCACGCCCGCGCCTCCCGGATGACGGACTGGTCCCAGCGCGACCGGTCCTGCTGCGCGAGCAGCACGAGCCGGCCCTCGTCGTCCTGGCGGGCGGGGAAGCGGGCCGCGTGGAAGAGCATGAGGGCGAGCAGCGCCTCGGCAGGCGGGCCGCCCAGTTCGGGGTGCCGGGCGAGGGCGTCGGCCTGGCGGACCGCCTCGGCGCACAGGTCGTGACGGATCAGCACGTCGGCGTGCGACGAGTGGTACCCCTCGTTGAACACGAGGTACAGCACGGCCAACACCGCGTGCCGGCGATCGGCGAGTTCGGCGGGTGAGACCTCGGCGGCGGTGAACTCGGCGGCGGCGAGTGCGTCCTTCGCGCGCGTCAGCCGCTTCAGGACGGCCGCGTCGGTAGCGAGGAGTGCGCGGGCGATCTCGCCGACGCCGAACCCGCACACCACTTTCAACGCCAGCGCCACACGGGATTCGACCGCGAGCGCCGGGTCGCAGCAGGTGAACAGGAGCCGGAGCGATTCGTCCGCCAGTGGTGAATCGTCGGGCTCAGAGGCGACCGCCGCGGGAACGGCGACTTCCGCCCGGCGGTCGTGGGCAGTGGCTTCGCGGCGCAGCGCGTCGACGGCCGCATTGCGGGCCGCGCGCCGCAGCCACGCCGCGGCGTCGTCGGGGACGCCGCGGCGCGGCCACGTCTGCACCGCCCGCAGCAGGGCCGTCTGCACGGCGTCCTCGGCCAGGTCGAGGCGACCGTGGCCGAGCCGCCGCACGAGGCCGGCGACCAGCCGCCCGTACTCGTGACGGAAGGCGTGGTCGGCCAGCCCCGCGGGGGTCACGACAGCCCCGCCAACTCGCGAACCTCGACCGGGCCGTGCAGGATCGCCGGGCACTCCTTCGCCACCGCCACAGCCGCGTCGTACGAGTCGGCGGTGATGATCGAGTAGCCGCCGAG
>DASPHQ010000540.1:0-4164 GCA_035629595.1 Urbifossiella sp.
TGCTGGACGAACGAAATCTGCCGGCCGGTCTGCATCTTCGGGTCCCAGATGCGGATGCGCACCTGAACGGCCCGCACGGTGATGACCAGCGGCGGGCGCTTGGCGTCCGGCGTGGCCGGGTCGTAGCTCGACCGCCAGTCGAGGTCCTGCGTCCAGCTGTCGTAGGTGTGCGTGTTGGCCAGCCCGCCGTCGGTCCACGTCGGGAGCACCTTCGGGAGCGTGTCGAACGGGTCGTCGGTCTTGCTCCGGCTCGTGTCGAACACATCGGGGTCGCGCTTCGCCGGCAGCGGGTCGGCGTAGGGGAGGCGGACGTTGTCCGCCGCCTTCCCGCCCATCGCCGTCCCGCCGGCCCCGGTCCATTGGACCTGCACCTCGAATGAGATCACGTTGGACAGCACCGTGTCCTCGCCGGGCCGGGAGGCCATCGGGGCCAGGGCGTCGTCCTGCGGGGGGCTCCCCTGGAAGGCGTAGCCGGGGCCGACCTGGTTAGTCGCCGACACCCAGCGGGTGCCGCCGTGGCGGTTCGACGGGTTCGTCAGCTCGGCCAGGGTGCTCAGGTACGTCGTCTTCGCGTCCGGCCGGCGGAGGCTGATGACGGCCTCGTCGGCGATGTTCGGCCACGGCCGGTCGCGGCGGTCGGTGTCGCTGAGGGCACAGAGCCGCTGCCGGCGGATGAGCCGGTGGAGCGTCGGGCCGGTGCCGGTCGAGGGCATCGGCTCCAGGAACCAGGCGATTTCGGCCGCGATCGAGTGGTACGTCTGGCCGTTCTGCGGCACCGCGGCGCGGAAGTACTCGTCGTCCGAGTTCCCCGACAGGATGCTGGTGAAGTGGAGGTAGTGGGTGGTGGCGATGCCGGTGCCGGCGTTCAGCCCGTCGGCGTCGGTGAGGGTGCCCGACCCCGGGTAGGTGAACGGCGAGCTGCCTATGCGCACGAACCCGTTGGTCGGAAACGCCCAGCCGTCCACCGTGTACCGCGGCGTCTTCCCCACGCCGTTGTCCGTCACCGTCGTCTGGTCCGCGCGGATGCTGCTGAGCTTCACCGGCGTGCCGTCGGGCGTCATCAGGTGGTTCGCGGCGAGGTCGGCCTTCATCGCCGTGCCGGCTCCGCGGAGCTGGTCCATCATGTCGCCGGAGCTCTTCATCTGCCGGTAGGTGTCGATGCCGAGCGAGAACGCCCCGGCCAGGATGGCCATGATGAGCACGCACACGGCGGCGGCGACCATCAGCTCCACGAGGGTGAAGCCGGGGCGGGCGCGGCGGGCGGCGGTACGAAGCATGGTCCCCTCGCGGGTCGGGGCCGGGGCGGCGGCCGGGTCGGGGTCAAATGTCCAGCGGCAGCGGGCGCTCGAACACCTCGGCCGCGCCGCTCAGGTACATGAACCGGCGCTGCCGGACGTCCAGCTGCGGCTCGGCCGGGGTGGCGCTCGGATTCCGCCCGGTGTCCGGCCGCAGCGGGACTTCCAGTTCCACGTCAATCCCGCCGACGGTCGTGTTCTCGGCCACGCTCACCACGCGGTAGAAGTGGGCGTTGCGGATCCACGGCTGATGTTTGGTGAGGTCGCGGTTGGCGCTGCCCGCGAAGTCCACCGCCTTCGGCCCGACGGGCGACGACCGGTCGATGAGGGCGATGCTGCAGTCGAGGAGCCAGCCGCCGCGCTGCACCGTCGGCACGGTGTTGTTGTCGTAGCGCCCCTTGAAGGTCACGAGCGTCTGGCCGACGGCCGCGACCTCCGGGGTCCACACCGTCTCCAGCGGCGTCCCCGTCGGGGCGTAGCCGGGGGCGCGCTTGTCGAACGTCACCACCGTCACGTTCGTCGGGGCGGCGCCGGCGTCGGGCTTCTGAATCACCCACAGCCAGTTGTAGCGCAGGTCGCGGTCGATCGTGGTGCCGCCGCCGACGGTCGTCGGCTGGCCGTTCAGGTCGTACCCGAACCCGTCGAGGAGGCTGCACGTGCGGATCGCCAGCGGCTGCTGCTTCGCCGTCTCGGCGGCGTTGGCGTTCAGGCTGGTGATGAACCGCAGACTCCGCCGTGCGAGGGCGCTCTTGTGAACGGGGGGGGATACCGTGATGTCGGGGACGCCGAACCCGTGGTCCCCGAGCCACTGGATGCGGTCCTCCGCGGGGGGGGCGTCGTTGGTGCCGCCGCGCGCCCGGTACCCGAGCGGGTCGATGAAGACCGGGTAGCTCGGCATGCCGCCGCCGACCGGCGGCATGTAGTTCTTCGCGGACCGCGTGGCGCCGGGGTCGGGGTCGGTGAGCGCCTCGACGAACTTCTCGGAGGCGGCGTTGAGCCGGCCGGTGTCGCGGGCGGTCTGCACGTACGCCCGCAGGTACGCGTCGGCCTGGTAGGCGCTCTGCGTGCAGCGGTCGTCGCGGAACGCCTGCGCCATGTTCAGGGCGCCGAGCGGGAACAGCGTCAGGATCGCGATGCAGCCGATCCCCATGATGAACAGGGCGACCAGCACCTCGGTCAGCGACAGCCCGGGTCGGCGGCTCATGGTCGTCTCCGGTCGCACGGACGGGGCGAGGGTCATGGTGTGTTCGAGTCCTTCGCCGCCAGCGAGTACGGGCCGAACCCGGCCGCGTAGATGCCGGTGGCGTTCGGCCAGTTCATCGGGAACACGCCGAGCGCCCCGGTCTTGGCCTTGATCGCCACCAACTGCTGCTCGCCGCCGATCTCGAACTGGAACTGGTTGCCGTAGTCGAACGGCGCCGACAGGTTCCCGGCGTTCGGCAGCGTCGGCCGCATGTCCAGCGGCTTGCCGGTGTTCGGGTTCGTCTTCGTGTAGTCGCGCACCCACAGGTAGATCATCCCGGACGACACCGGGTCCACGACCTGCCCGTTCGGCGCGAACATGATCTCGAAGTCGATCGGCTGGCCGTTCACCACGCGGGCGCCCGGGAAGCTCACGAACTGGTTCAGGTCCACGCACACGTTCCGCGGCAGCGGGATGTTCGGCTCGCCGAGCAGTGCCCGCGACCGCGGCTCCACCGCGAACCGGTACACCCGCTCCGTGGTACCGGCCCCGAACAGGCTGTGCGGCTGGCGGTCGAGCGTCACCGACCAGTTGTTCGTGATCCCCTGCCGGGTCAGGGTGATGACCTCGAACCGCTGCGTCCGGCCGAAGGCGTCCGGCCCGAGCACCGGGCAGTACAGCCTCGGGAACCAGCGGGCGGCGAGGTCGTTCTGCATCACCAGGATCGCCTCGGAGCTCGGGTCGAGGTTGAACAGCGTGGTGGTGCTCGTCGTCGGGTCGAACTCGACGTAGGGGTCGGTCGGCCCGGTGAGGCCGAGCGGGTTCGGCACGATCGTCGGGGCGGCCTCGATGTACTGCATCTCGCTGCTGAACAAGTTTCCGTAGACGAACCCGGAGCCGTCCACGCCCGACAGGCGGGCCGGGTCGTTGGAGCCGCTGTCGAGGATGAAGCGGATGCCGCGGCCGTTGTTCTCCCGGGTTGCCCGGGACTTGGCGATCATCAGGTGCTGGCGGATGGTCGAGGCCGCGTCGGTCGTGCGGTCCTGCTCCATCGCCGACGGCACGACGGCGATGGTGATGCTCGCCAGCACGACGATGACGGCCATCGCCACCAGCAGCTCGACGAGTGTGAAGCCGGCCCGGCGGCCGGGGCTGTGCCGCGTCATGGTCATTCCCCCTTGTTGCCCTGCCGCCCGACCCGGTAGCCGTAGGCGTTGTCGTTGCTCGTGTATTCTTGACCTTCTGGAGTCTTGCCTTCTCTGAACGCGAAATACCTCAGATCGACGGGCTTGTCGGGAAAGTCCCGCGAGTCAGCCCCGGCCGAGATCGCGGTGGCGATCCGGTTGCGGCCGTCGAACGTCTGTGGAGGAACTGTAGCTTGGTTGAACACCGCCTTCTCGGCCGACGCCTTCACCGTCGCGTTGTTCCAGAGCTTCAACTTGCCGCGGTCGTCGAGCGGGTCGTCCATCGGGTCAACGCCCTTCTGCAACATCGTGGTGTTGCGCTGCCGACCGTACTCGCCGGAGTTGAGTTCGGCGCTCTGGTAGAAGCGGCGGAACGCGACGTACATGCCGAACCCGTCCTTGAACGCGGGGAGAGAGAGCCCGCCGCTGAACGAGATTTGGGTCTGTGCCCCCTGCATGGCATCGTCGATCGGGAAGGCGCCCCCGCGGGCGCCCTGGCCGA
>DASPHQ010000541.1:0-2142 GCA_035629595.1 Urbifossiella sp.
GCCGGCCCCGGCGGCACGGCCGCGGCCGAGACCGCCGCCCTCCTCGGCCGTAAGGTCGCCGTCGTGGAAGCCACGCCGCTCGTCGGCGGGGCCGCGGTCAACACCGGCACCATCCCGAGCAAGACGCTCCGCGAGACCGCCCTCGCCCTCAGCGGCGTCCGCAGCCGGGCGCTGCACGGCGTCGACCTGTCGCTGCGCCGCGGCCTCACCGTCAACGACCTGCTCCGCCACGAGCGCGCGGTGAAGGCCACCGAGGCGACGCAGATGCGCGCCCGCCTCGACGCCTACGGAGTGTCGGTGTTCCACGGCACAGGCGACTTCCACGACGCGCACACCGTCCGCGTGCGGCGACCGACGCCGCCCGGCGGCGAGGTGTACCTCCGCGGCGACAAGGTGCTGGTGGCGACCGGCTCGTCGCCGGCCCGGCCGGCGCTGTTCCCGTTCCAGTCGAACCGCGTCCACGACTCCGACGAGTTGTTGTTCATCTCGGCCCTGCCGCGGTCGCTGGCGGTGGTCGGCGCCGGCGTCATCGGCAGCGAGTACGCCTGCATGTTCGCCGCGCTCGGCGCCCGCGTCCACCTCATCGACGGCCGCGACAAACTCCTCCCGTTCCTCGACCCCGACCTGTCGGCGGCGCTGGAAGCGGCGATGACCGCGGCCGGCATCCGCTTCTGGTGGAACGAGAAGGTGGCGAAGTGCGACACGCCGCGGATCGGCGAGACCACACTAACCCTCACCAGCGGGGCCGAGTTGCAGGTAGACCAGGTGCTGGTGTGCGCCGGCCGGACGAGCCGCGCCGCCGAGCTGAATCCGGGCGCGGCCGGGTTCGAGCTGACGCCGAAGGGGCTGATCGCGGTGGACGAACACTTCCGCACGACGGTGCCGCACGTGTACGCCGTCGGCGACGTGATCGGCTTCCCGGCTCTGGCGAGCACGAGCGCCGAGCAGGGGCGGGTGGCGGCGTGTCACATGTTCGGCTCGGACGCGAAGGCGGCGGTGGCGAAGTTCCTGCCGGCGGGCATTTACACGATCCCCGAGGTGAGTGCCGCCGGGATGACGGAGGCGGAGGCGGTGGCGAAGGGGCACGCGGTGGTGGTCGGCCGGGCCGAGTACGCGCAGAACCCGCGCGGCAAGATCATCGGCGACAAGTCCGGCTTCCTGAAGCTGGTGTTCGACGCGGCCGACATGAAGCTGCTGGGCGTCCACGTGATCGGCGAGCAGGCGTGCGAGCAGGTCCACATCGGGCTGCTGGCGCTGATGGCCGGCGGCGGGGCGAAGCTGTTCCTGGACACGTGCTTCAACTACCCGACGCTCGGCGACCTGTACAAGCTGGCGACGCACGACGCCCTGATCCGCCGCGCCCAGGAGGACGGGCGGATACCGCGGGCGGTAGTTGGTTAATCGTGGGCTGAAAGCCCGGGGACGGCCGTCCCCGGGCGCCGAACGCTACTTCACGTCGTAGCAGAACAGCAGTTCCTGGTCGCGGAGGTAGAGGCGGCCGTTGGCGATCACCGGGTGCGTCCACAGCATCCCCTGCGGCTTCCGCAGCTTCGACGCGGCCGGCAGCGCCAGCCGACCCGCCTCCTTCCAGCCGTCGGTCGAGGGGTCCACCAGCACGACCGCGCCGCCCTTCTCGGCGGCGCAGTAGAGCTTGCCGTCCGCGGCCGACACCACGCCGCGGCCCAGCGCCTTCCCCTCGGTCCACAGCACCTTGCCGGTCTTGAACTCGGCACACACCCAGCCGCCCTGCTCGGAGTGGCCGTACAGGTGGTCGCCCACCAGCACCAGCCCGCCGTCGCGGTTCTGAATCTCCTTCGAGGCGTACAACTTCGTCGCCTTGAACGTGCCGCCCGGCTCCGCCGCCACCGTCACGGCCTCGATCCCTTCATTGAACCCGACGCTCACCGCCACCACCCCATCGCGCACGACCGGCGACGAGATGACCACGTCGTCGAACGGCGCGGCCCGGTCGTGCCGCCACAGAACCTCCCCCTTCCGCCCCACGCCGACCAGCCCCTTGTTCGTCGCCGAGACGTAGTGCGGCACGCCGCCGATCTTCGCCTCCACCGGCGACGAGTACGGCGCCCGTTCCTTCACCTCGGCGCTGCTCCAGAGCACCTTGCCGGTCGTCTTGTCGAGGCC
>DASPHQ010000542.1:0-6461 GCA_035629595.1 Urbifossiella sp.
ATGGCTTGGACGAGGTTCATGGGCACCTGCTGGCGCGGGTCGTGGTCGGCGGGCCGTCCCCGGACTTGACCCCGCTCCCCCTTCGGTATTCCGGTCGGGCTGTCGGCGCCCTTGACCAGTCGCTACAATCCCCAATCTTCGCCCCCGACGGCGTCGGCCACGCGGCCGGCCGGGGAGCCGAGGGAAACCTTCAACCGCACCCGCCCGCGGCGACGCCGTCTGCCCCGGGCCGCTCCCCCACCCACACTATGGTCAACCGCAACCTTCTCCGCCAGTTCACGAACGAGGCCGACGAAGCCGACATCGAGAAATCCTTCCTCGACGAGATGGGCGACCTCGAGTCGTGGCTCCCCGCCGAGACGCAGGAGTTCGAGTCGAACAAGATCGTCACCGGGCGCGTGCTCGAGATCCGCGGCGAAGACGTCGTCATCGACATCGGCTACAAGTCCGAAGGCATCATCAAGCTGGAGGAGTGGAAGGAGGACGGCGCCGAGGGGATCGCCCCGCCGAAGGCCGGCGACACCGTCGAGGTGCTGCTCGAGACCGTGGAGAGCGAGGACGGCACGATCGCGCTGTCGTACCGCAAGGCGAAGCGGCAGAAGGAGTGGAACGCGGTCCTCGCCAAGCACAAGGAAGGCGACGTGGTCGCCGGCAAGGTGCTCAAGAAGATCAAGGGCGGGCTTCTGGTCAACATCGGCGTCAACGTGTTCCTGCCGGCCAGCCAGGTGGACATCCGCCGGCCGCAGAGCATCGACGAGTACATCGACCGCACCATCGAGTGCGTCATCCTCAAGATCGACGAGCAGCGCCGCAACATCGTGGTCAGCCGCCGCAAGCTGATCGAGGACCGCCGCCGCATCCAGAAGGACAAGCTGCTGGCCGAGCTGGACGTCGGCCAGGTCCGCAAGGGCGTCGTCAAGAACATCGCCGAGTTCGGGGCGTTCGTGGACCTCGGCGGCATCGACGGCCTGCTCCACATCACCGACATGGGCTGGCACCGGGTCACCAACCCGCGCGACGTGGTGCAGATCGACCAGGAGCTGGAGGTGTACATCCTCCACATCGACCGCGAGAAGGAGAAGATCGCGCTGTCGCTGAAGCACAAGACGCCGAGCCCGTGGCAGAACATCGAGGCCAAGTACCCGGTCAACACCCGCCACAACGGCGAGGTGGTGAACATCATGCCGTACGGGGCGTTCGTGAAGCTCGAGCCCGGCATCGAGGGGCTCGTCCACATCAGCGAGATGAGCTGGGTGAAGCGGATCGCCGACCCGAAGGAGCTGGTGCAGATCGGCGACAAGGTCGAGGTCCAGGTGCTGAACATCAACCACGACAAGAAGGAAATCTCGCTCGGCATGAAGCAGTGCCAGAGCAACCCGTGGGGCGAGGTCGCCAAGAAGTACCCGACCGGCACGGTCATCAGCGGCGTCGTGCGGAACCTCACCAACTACGGCGCGTTCATCGAGATCGAGGAGGGGATCGACGGCCTCCTGCACGTCTCGGACATGAGCTGGACGCGGAAGGTGTCCAACCCGAGCGAGGTGGTGCAGAAGGGCCAGAAGCTGACCTGCCAGGTGCTGTCGGTGGACCAGGAGCGGAAGCGGGTGGCGCTGGGCCTGAAGCAGATGGCGAACGACCCGTGGGAGGGCGACATCCCCGGCCGCTACCTCCCCGGCCAGAAGGTGAGCGGGAAGGTGACGAAGCTGACGAACTTCGGCGTGTTCGTGGAGCTGGAGCCGGGCCTGGAGGGGCTGCTGCACATCAGCGAGCTGACCGACGACAAGATCGAGAGCCCCGAGGAGGTCGTGAAGGTCGGCGACGACGTGGACGTGAAGGTGCTGCGGGTGGACACGAAGGACCGCAAGGTCGGGCTGTCGATGCGGAACGTGGACGACGGCCTGGTGCCGGACATCATCCCCGACATGCCGATCGGCGAGCCGGAGGAGGAGATCCCGCAGGAGCCGATGCCGGGCGGGAAGAAGGAGAAGCTCCGCGGCGGCACCGGCCCGCAGGGCCCGCTGTTCAAGTTGCCCGGCGAGTAACCGTAAGCTCCCGTTCCGCGTCGGGCCGGCAGAATCCGGCCGGCCCGACTTTTCTCCCGAAGTCAACCAAACTTTCCGCCCCCGGCCGCGTCACCCAAGAGTGGCACGGCTCGTGGGTTACGGCCGCCTCGGCCGGCGCACCCGGGTTTTCCGCCCGGATGTGATTTGCGGTCATGCGCCGCCTGAATTAGATTCGGTTGGGAAGCGCGGCGTCGTTGCGCCCGTGTCCGTGCCGCCCGCGCCGCCTCGCGCGGCAGTGCCGGTTGTGCCGGCCGGACCCGTCGCCCCGGTGGCGCCCGGCGTGCGGCCGGCGCCCGCCGGATTCCGCGGCCGACTGGCCCGGACCGGCCGCATCCGTCCAGGGGATCGTTTCAGCGGTCGATACGTGCCTGCCGGTTCGTCCGCGGGCACCCGACTGCCCGCCGACGCCCGCCCAGGACGCCGGGGTCTCCGACTCGCTCGCCGTCGCCCGCGGACCCACACCGACAGGATGCCGTAATGTCCCGCCTCCGCAAATACCGTCCGGACGTGGTCCAGTCGCCGCTCGAAACGTACCTCCGCGAGATCAACGCGACGGCCCTGTTGACCGCCGACCAGGAGAAGTCGCTGGCCCGCGCCATCGCCGTCGGCGACACCGAGGCCCGCGACCAGATGGTCCGCGCCAACCTGCGCCTGGTGGTGAACATTGCCCGCGGCTACACCGGCAAGGGGCTCGTGCTGCAAGACCTGATCGAGGAGGGGAACCTCGGCCTCCTGCGGGCGGTGGAGGGCTTCGACCCGGTGATGGGGACGCGGTTCAGCACGTACGCGAGCTACTGGATCAAGCAGAGCATCAAGCGGGCGCTGGTGAACACGGCGAAGACGATCCGTATTCCCGCGTACATGGTCGAGCTGCTGGCGAAGTGGCGGCGGGCGACGAACAAGCTGTCGGACGAGCTGGGCCGGCCGCCGTCGCACGAGGAGGTGGCGAAGTTCCTGGGACTGCCGAAGAAGAAGCTGAACATCATCAAGAAGGCGATCCGGGTGTACAACTCGGCGCCGCAGACGGACCAGGGCGGCGACCAGGGGTGGAGCATCGAGGAGATGCTGATGGACAACCGGAGTAAGACGCCGGACACGGAGATGGTGGAGACGGACGACCTGAAGCACGTGATGGTGCTGCTGGAGAAGATGGACAAGCGGGAGGCGTCGGTGCTGCGGATGCGGTTCGGGCTGGACGACGAGGAGCCGAAGACGCTGAAGGAGATCGGCGAGTGCCTGGGGCTGACGCGGGAGCGGGTGCGCCAGATCGAGAGCGAGGCGCTGGCGAAGCTCGGCGAGCACCTGAACGGGGACTGACCCGCTGTTCCGCGACCGCACGTCATCGTCCCCGGGGCGTTGCCCCGGGCTATCCTATCCCAGGCCGTTGGCCTGAAAACCGAGCAGCCTTCTTCACCCCGAAGGGGTGGGACAACATAGCCCGGGGCAACGCCCCGGGCGGCGTCGGCGTGACCCGGTTACTCCAGCGGTCTCGGCGTGTAGTTGCGCAACTGAGACTCGTCGTTGAAGACGTAGCTCAGCCGCAGCGGCGGGTCGTCCGAGAAGGTGAACCGGTACTTTCCCACGTCGTCGATCTCCAACAGGCAACTTCGCCAGCGCTGGGATTCACTCGCCCACATCGCGTCGTGCAATGCGTCAAATTCGAGGAAGCATGGATAGGGCATGAGCCACCCAGAACGCTCCCACGAGTCGGCACCCTTCCTGAACGTAACCGACAGGCTGTCATCGACCATGTCCCCCTCGACACGGTCACGCTCGAACGCGATGACGAAGTAGTCCCACTCATGCGGGCAAGCATCCATCACGGCCCGAACGACGCGATCCTGAAGTTCGGCGAGGCGGTGAAAGGCTGCGGTCATGGGTCGTGTCGCGCGGGTGGTTGAACGGCCGGCGGGACGCCGGCCCCACCCGGAAAACACTATCACGTTTCACCCGCGCCTGCTCAACGCGCCCGCGTCCGGCTCACGGTTTGCTTCCCACCCGTCCGGCCGCCGCACCCCCGTCACGGCGCCACCAGAGGGGCCGGCATGGGCTCGATCAACGCGAATCAACCGGAACACAACCGCGCCGACCTCCGCGGCCCGGAGGCGGTCGCCAAGATCCGGGAGCTCGTCGGCACGGCGAAGAACTGCTTCTTCACCACCGCGTCCTCCAGGGGCGACACCGACGGCACCCGGCCGATGAACGTCCGCCAGGTGGACGACGCCGGCAACCTCTGGTTCCTCAGCGCCGCCGACAGCTCCCAGAACCGCGAGGTCGCCGCCGACCCCGCCGTGCGGCTCTACTTCCAGGGCTCGCCGCACTCCGACTTCCTCTACCTCACCGGCCGCGCCACGATCACCACCGACCGCGCCAAGATCGAGGAGCTGTGGGAGCCCGTGCTGAAGACGTGGTTCACCGGCGGCGTCGACGACCCGCGCATCACCGTCATCCGCGTCACGCCGACCGCCGGCTACTACTGGGACACCAAGCACGGCACCGCCGTGGCCTACGTGAAGATGCTGATCGGCGCCGCCGTCGGGAAGACCCTCGACGACTCGGTCGAAGGCACGCTGAAGGTGTGAGCGGTCAGCGCATGACGTACCCGCCGTCCACGTTGACCGCCTGCCCGGTCACGTTCGCCGCCCGCGCCGACGCCAGGAACACCGCCATCGCCGCCACGTCCTCCGGCGTCTGCCAGCGGTTCAGCGGCACCAGCTGCCGAATCTTCTCCGCCGCCCACGTCTCGTAATCCAGCCGCGATTCCGGCGGCTGGCGGTCGGCCCAGCTCTGCCACACGCTGCGGTTCAGCGGCGTCTTCACCATGCCGGGGCAGAGGGCGTTCACCCGCACGCCGAACGGCGCCAAATCCTTCGCGGCGCACTTCGTGAAGTTGAGCACCGCGGCCTTCGCGGCCGAGTACGGCGGGTCGGTCGGGCTGCCGTTCTGCCCGGCCACCGACGCCAGGAACAGCAGCGTGCCCGACCGCTGCTCGGCCAACCGCGGCGCGAAGGCGTGCGCCACGTTCACCGCGCCCATCAGGTTCACGTCGATGACGCGCGGCCAGTCGGCGGGCGTGAGGTTCCAGAACGGGAAGCCGAACTTCCCCGACCCGACCGCGGCCGCGTATACGACGTGATCGACGCGCCCGAGCTGCGCCGCGGCGCGACTCACGGCGGCGAAGTCGGTGGCGTCCACGACCGTCTCGGTGGCGGCGGCGATGTCCCAGCGCGCGACGACGGCCCCTTCCGCGGCGAAGGCGTCGGCGATGGCGCGGCCGAGCCCGCTGGCCGCGCCGACGACTACCGCGACGTGTCCGGTCAACCCCAGGTCCATGCCGTCACTCCTTCGCGGCCGCTTCGAGGAGCGTCCGCAGCCGCGAGGTCACGTTCTCCCGCGTCGACGGGTCGTTCTTCACCTCCTGCGTCACGATCTCGAACGGGTTCACGTAGTTCTTGTACTTCTCGGTCAGGTGGCCGACGCGGGCCTGCAGCTGCGGCGTCGCCGGGAGGTCGAACTTCCACACCGCCCCCTCCTTCTTCATCGGCACGGTCGCGGTCGTGACGTTCTTGAACGTCATCGACTGGAGGAACACCTGGAACATGTCGGCCTTGAGCTGCCAGCCGGCGGTGCCGGCCGGGATGCCGGTCTTGAGCGCCGGCGGGGCGAACGTGAACGCCGCGTCGCAGGCGTCGCCGCTCTCCTTGCCGACCACGATGGTCACGTCCTTCGGGAACGGGTCGAGGTTGTACAGCACCACCTTCAACTCGTCGCGGACGAGGCCGCGCTCGGTCAGCTGGAACGACAGGTTGTCCAGCGCGGTGGCGTACTCGGTCGCGGCCGGGCCGCCGCGGCGGAGCTGCTCGGCGTAGCCGGCGGTGCAGTAGTCGGCGGCGTAGTCGTACTCGCGGGCCTGGAGCGCCTTCTTGAACATGTCGGCGGCGACCTGCGGCGTGTCGGCCGCCTTGTACCCCTTCGCCGCCCGCGCCACGTCGGCCCGGCGGAACACCGCCAGGTACACGCCGACGACGAGTACGACGAGCACGGCGCCGAGGATGAGGTAGTGCTTGAGCGTGGCCACGGGTGAGCCTCCGGGGGACGAGCGGGAACGACCGGGATGAATGGCCCGATCATCCCGCGGCCGGCGGGGCGCCGCAAGGGCGGGCGGCGGGATTTGAGTAAGCTACCCCCGTGAAGCCGTCCCGCCGCGACCTCCTCGCCGCCGCCCCGCTCGCCGTGACAGTCGGCTGTCACTCCGATCCGGCGCCGCTCCCGCCCGGCGACCTCGTCGGCCCCTCCGACGCGCTCGGCCACCGCCTCCGCGACGGCTGGCGCCCCGAACCCGACACCTGGACATCCCACCGATTCGTGATCGTCGGCGGCGGCGCCGCGGGGCTCGCG
>DASPHQ010000543.1:0-5709 GCA_035629595.1 Urbifossiella sp.
TGTCCTTCTTTCACTTCTGGCTGCCGCTCGTGCTCCTGTGGTTCCTCTACCGCCTCGGCTACGACCGCCGCGCGTTCTGGACGTGGGCCGCGATTGCGTGGGTGCTGATGCCGGTGTGCTACTTCCTGCTGCCGGCCCCGCCGACCGACCCGGCCAACCCGGACGTGCCGGTGAACGTGAACTACGTGTACGGCATGGACGACAATAAGCCTCCCCAGACGTGGATGCCGCCGCTGGCGTGGTTCGCGCTGCTGATGGTCGGCCTGCCGCTGCTGGTGTACCTGCCGACGCACCGGGTGTTGAAGCGCGTCTTCCGCCCGGCGGGCGAGGGAGCCGCGTGATCGACGGCCTTCAACTTCCTCTCACTCCCGCACTTCGGTCCCGGACACGACCAGCAGCCGCGACCGCGCCCCGGGGCCGAGCGGCACCTCCCGCTCCGACTCGAACGTCTTACCGCCCGCGGCCCACCGGCCGCGCACCCGGAACATCGCCGCCTCGCCCGGCCGCAGGTCGCGCGACGTGAACGTCCACGTGGCGCCGGCGTCGCCTGGCACCTCGACGCCGTTGAGCCACACCTTCGCCGCGGCCGGGTACTCGATCACCAGCGTCGCCGGCAGTACCCCGCTCAACGCCGTCGCCCCCGACGGGACCGCTGGTGCGGCCGGCGCGGACGGGGCCGGGGCGATACCGCCAGCCGGGAGCGCCGGCGGCGGGACGACGTAGTAGGGCGAGGGGCCGTAGCCGCCGGCGATGAACCCGCCGGCCCCGTACCCGTAGCCGCTCGGGTAGCCGCCACCGACGCCGTAGGTCGTACCGAGGCCGACACCCAGGCCGAAGCCCGAGGTGCGTGGCAGCGGCGGCGCCTGCACCATGCGGAAGCCGCCGCCTCCGGGCGGTGCGCCGAAGCCGCCACGCAACTGTGGGCCGGCGGCGGAGCGCCCGCCGCGCGGCTGGGCCGCGACCGACGACGCGGTCGCGGCGGCGACGACTGTCACGAGAAGGAAGCAGCGCATGGGACGGCTCCGGGCTAGGTATGGCCCGGTCCGTGGGCACCGCGTTCCCCGAGGGTGAGAAGACCGCTTCCCGTGCGACCCGGGGTGAATTCAGTTCCCGCTGAAACGGGGGGCCGCCATCCTGGCGCGGCCGAGCGGGTTCGACACGACGGTCCGGTGGCACGGGACGCACAGGTCGAAGGCGACCTTGCGGGTGGTCGGGGTCGGCACGTCCTCCCCCGCGTCCTCGGCCTCCTGCAGCAGCATCGCCACCTCCTCGACCACGTCCGTGTCGGCGAAGTCGTCGGCCGGTCGGTCGTCGTCCGGGGCGGGGTAGCTTTCGAGCTTCAGGACCATCCGGGGGCCGGTCGCGGCGCTGATGCCCTTGCCGCACAGGTCGCAGGAGAAGTGACGCATGGTGTTCGTGATCCTTGCTGAACCGGTCCGCGGGCGCGAATCCCGCTACCTCCATCCGTCGCAGTTTCGGGGCGGCGTGTCAAGCGTAAACCCGCGCACGCGGCACGACCCGCAGCGCCCGCACGACCCGCGCCACCGCGCCGCGGCCATTCCTCCCGGTTTGGCACGGTGAATGCACCGGAGTGGGTCGCCAACGACCAGCAGCCGGCGGCGAACGAACAGGACCGGCCCCGGGGCGGTGGCGCGCATCCGAACGACTTCCCCCCGACGACCCGGGAGCGCCCCCGAGTCGGCCACACCACCCAGCCCTTCAACCCGACTTATCCCGAACGGCCGGCGGCTCAGAGGAGCCCGCCGGCCCGTCTCTTTTGGTAGTGGACAGTGGGCAGTGGACAGTGGACAGTTCAGACGGAACAACCCCCACCCCCGGCACGCGCGCCAGAACGCAACGCCCGATCGCGCCGATCCGCCCGGATGCGGCGCGGCCGCGTTATCCGCCGGGAAGTCCGGTTCCGATAGGAACGACGAACGGACCACCGGCCCGGGCGGATCACCCGCCCGCGCCTCCCGCAGGACGCGGGGGCGGCCGGCGGCCCGCAGGAGGCGATTGATATGATCAGCAGCCGATGGGGCCGTGCCCTCGCCCTCGGCGGCCTGCTCGCGGGCTTCGCCGCGGCCGCCGCCGCCGACCCGCCCCGACCCGACAAACTTCCCGACATCGTCAGGGCTCCTGCCGCCCCCGCCGCTCCTGCCGCTCCGGCTGCGGCCGCGCCGTCGGATACGGTCCGAGCCGCGACGCGGCCGGTGCAGGAGACCGTCTACCGGAAGGTGACCGAGCAGGTCACACGGCCCGTCACGCAGGTGGTGATGAAGGAGGTCCGCGAGACGGTCACCCGCCAGGTGCCGGAGACGAAGAACACCACCGTGACCGAGACGGTGATGAAGCCGGTGACCGAAACCGTCATGCGGGAGTGCCGCACCACGCACTGCAAGACGGTCGAGGAGACGCACTACCGGGAGTGCCCGGTGACGGTGTGCCGGACCACCACCGAGCCGCACTGCAAGACCGAGTACTTCCAGGTGTGCAAGCCGGTCTGCGAGACGGTGATGAAGGACTGCGCCACCACGACGCAGTGCCCGGTGCGCGAGACGCACTACAAGGACTGCGTGCGGACGGTGTGCAAGGAGGTGCCGGAGACGTGCTTCCGCGAGGTCCGCAAGACGACCTGCCAGGACAAGTGCGAGACGGTCACCAAGACCGTGTGCAAGACGGTCTGCGAGCCGGTCACGACCACGCGGGCGGTGTGCAAGTCGGTGCCGGAGACGGTGTGCGAGTCGGTCGTGGTGAAGGGGAAGCTGCGCCGCCAGACGGTGCCGGTGTACGAGTGCTCCTTCGACCCATGCTCGTGCGGCAACGTGCAGAAGATCAGCGGCCAGAAGACCGTGTGGGTCCGCGACTGCGACAAGGTGGAGACCCGGCAGGTGACGCGGCACCGCACGGTCGTCGAGCAGGTTCCGGTGACGACCTACCAGCGCCGCTCCGTCAGCGAGCAGGTGACCGAGAAGGTCACAACGAAGGTGCCGGTGACCACCGTCGAGAAGGTGCCGGTGACGGTGATGAAGACGGTGCGCGAGGAGGTGACGACGAAGGTGCCGTACACGGTCACCAAGACGGTGCCGGTGACGGAGGTGCGGAAGGTGCCCGAGACGATCCGGCGGAACGCGCTCGGCGCCTACGCCGACGCCGGGTCGCTGGCCGGCGCCGCGGCGGCCGCGGCGAAGGGCGGGGCGAAGGTGGTGGGCGGCGGCGACTCCGCGCTCGCCCCCGGCGCCGCCACTCACGACACCGACGGCCCCGGCCGGGTGTTCGTGGAGGGCGCCCGCGTCGCCAAGACGGTGACGTACCACGTCACCCGGGTGTGCCCGGTCACCGAGGTGCGGCGGGTGCCGTACACGGTGACGCGGCAGGTGCCGGTCGAGACGGTGAAGCTGGTGCCGACCACCGTCACCCGGATGGTGCCGACGCCGGTGACGAAGTGCGTGCCGGTGACGACGTGCCGGACGGTGACGGAGGAGGTGGTGCGCCACGTGCCGACGCGGGTGACGGTGATGAAGACCGAGTGCGTGACGCGGTGCGTGCCGGTGGTGGTGACGCGCGACGTGCCGTGCGAGGTGCGGGTGCCGTGCGGCCCGGCGTGCCGCCCGGCCGCGGGCTGCGGCCCGTGCGCGAGCAGCGGGGTGATCTGCAAGTGCGCCCCGTGCGCGTGCGCGGTCGGTGGCGGCCTGCGGTGCGTGCTGAGCGACACGACCCGCGACACCCCGGTGCGGGACTTCTTCAAGCGGGTGTGCGGCCAGCGGCTGGTGTGCGACCCGTGCCCGCCGCCGGCGTGCCCGAGCCCGTGCCGGTAGTGCGAGTGCGAGTGCGAGTGTGGGTGTGAGTGAAGACCGAAGCCCGGGGACGGCCGTCCCCGGGCTTTCGGCTTTGTTCCTCACTCACACCCACACTCGCACTCACACTTCCGCCCGCAGCTCCGGGAACACGTCCGACGAAAGTTGGGCCGCGGTGAGGGTGTCGTGGAGGCGGCGCTTCGCCTGGAACTTCAGGTTCGCCACCTGCTGCTCGGACAACCCGACGCGGGTCGCCACGTCCTTGTTCGCCCACCCCTTCACCAGCAGCAGCTCGAGCGCCATCACGCTCACGTACTCGCCCTTCCCCAGCCACTCGCGGACGAGCAGCACCAGGGCGCGGCCGAGCGCCTCCTCCTCGCGGTCGCGGCGCTCGGAGCTCCGCGCCAGGCTGCTCGCCGGCCGCTGCCGGGCGTCCGCGGCGCGGTCCATTCCGTCCTCCTCGGCGTCGCCGCCCGGCTGCACCGGCCGCCGGCCGACGCGGCGGAGGTGGTCCGTCACCTTGTGCGACGCGATGGTGAACAGCCACGTCTGGAGGTCGCGGCGGTCGTCGAAGTTGGCGAGGCTGTTGCCGAGGCCGACGAACGTCTCCTGCACCACGTCGTCGACCGCGGCGTGGTCCTTGAGCCGCCGGCGGACGTACGCCGCGAGCCGGCCGCGGTAGCGGGTGAACAGCTCGTTCCACGCCTCCTCGTAGGCCCGGCTCTTGCGCGGGTTGTCCTTCACCCGCTGCACCAGGAGGCGGTCGGACTCGTTGGTCATCGGGCGACCCGGGGTGTGGGGGAACCGCGCGAGCGGCGGCGGACCAGTAGCCAGCCGACGGCGAGGAGGACGACGCCGGCCCAGACGCCGAGGAGCTGAACGGCACGGGTCGGGTCGGACGCGGCCGCCAGGGTGTCGGGGGCGACGACGCGGGCGGTGTCGCGGAAGGTGGCGGCGCGGTCGGGGCTGTCGGCCTCGCGGGCGGCGCGGAGGAGGTCGGGGCCGGCCGCGGCGGCGTCGGGGCCGAGCGCGCCGAGCGCCCACGCCGCCTCCGCACGGCGGTCGGGTTCGGGGTCCGACAGCGCGGCCGCGAGCGCGGCCACGGCCTCGGCGGTGACTGGGCGAATCTTGCCGAGCACCGCGGCGGCGCGGGTCTTGGTGGCCGCCGTGCCGGTCGCCAGCGCCTTCGCCGTGGCCGGCACCGCGGCGGGTCCGAGTTCGACCAGCGCCTCGGCGGGGCCGGTCCCCTCGTCGGTGAGGTTGCCGGGGTCGAGTTGACTGGTGAGCCACTCCGGGTCCGGCGGGCGGACCAGGCACAGGGCGCGGAACGCACGCGACCGGTCGATCGCAAACATGTCGGTGCGGCGGGACGCGGCGTCGAGCGCCGGCGCGGCCGACGCCGCCCGCGGCCCCATGCGACCGAGCGCCTCGGCGGCGCCGCCGGCGTGCGGCGTCGCCAGCGTCGCGATGAGGAATTCCACCGTGGGCCCGGGGTCGCCGATTTCAGCGAGCGTGCGGGCCGCACAAAACCGAATCCACGTGTCCTTCGCCTCCCGTAACACCCGCGACACCGCCGGGGCGGCGCTCGCGGCCGCCCGGCCGTGACCCGCCAGTTCGTCGAGAAGCATCCAGGCTTCATTCCCGACGCCCACCGCTTCCAGCTCGCGAATCAGTTCGGGGACCGCTGCCGGGTCGATGCGCCGCCGGACGCGTTCGGCAACGATCCGGGCGTCGGGGACGGGGTCCGACTTGGTCATCGCGACCACCAACGGAACGGCCTCCGGCACCGGTGGGCCGATCAGTCCCACCACCCACACCAGCCTCGCCCGGAACCGACCCGCCGCGGGGCTCGGGTCGGACGCCGACTCGGAGCGCCCGGCACACGGACGGCACCGCAACCTGTCTCAGCTCG
>DASPHQ010000544.1:0-5223 GCA_035629595.1 Urbifossiella sp.
CGGAGGAACCGCCGCCGCGGGAGAGCCTTCTTGGTGATGATCATTCGGATCTCCTCATCTGAAACGGTGTGCTGGTTGCAATTCCCACGATCAGCGACGAGAAGCGGTAATCCTCCGCCCGCGCGTCGCGGACGATCTTGCGGATCGCCGGGGCGTCGGACGCTTCCGGCGCCCGGCCGAGGGCGAACGTGAACAGCTTCTCGGTCACCGTGCGGGCGAACAGCTCGGGGCGCCGCAGCAGCGCCTTCTCCATCCCGGTGACGCCCTCGAACTCGCTGCCGTCGGGCAGGCCGCCCGCCGCGTCGATGGGCCGGCCCTCGTCGTGCGTCCGCCACCGCCCGACGGCGTCGAATTGCTCCAGCGAGAAGCCGACGGGATCGATGAGCTTGTGACAGCCGGCGCAGGCGGCGTTCGTGCGGTGCGCGGCCAGCCGCTCGCGGATCGGCAGGCTCGCCGACACGGTGTTGCCGTCGAGCGACCCCACGTCGTCCGGCGGCGGCGGGGGCGGTGTTCCGAGGAAGTTCTCCAGCAGCCACTTCCCGCGCAGCACCGGCGAGGTGCGCGTGGCGTAGGACGTGACGGTCAGGATGCTGCCGTGGCGCAGCAGCCCGCCGCGCTCGCGGTGACTGCCGAGCGCCACGCGGCGGAAGCGGTCGCCGTAGACGTGCGGGACGCCGTAGTGCTTGGCGAGCCGCTCGTTGAGGAACGTGTAGTCCGCCGCGAGCAGGTCGAGCACGCTGCGGTCCTCGTGCAGCACGCTCTCGACGAACAGCTCCGTCTCCTGCCGGAAGGCCTTGCGCAGGTTGTCGTCGAAGTCGGGGAAGAGGCGGAGGTCCGGGGTGATCGCGTCCAGGTTGCGCAGGTGGAGCCACTGGGCGGCGAAGTTGGTGGAAAGGTTCCGCGCGCGGCCGTCGGCCAGCATGCGGCGCACCTGTGCCTCGAACACGTCGGGCTTGCGCAGCTCGTCGCGCGCGGCCAGGTCCAGGAGCTCGTCGTCGGGGACGCTACCCCACAGGAAGAACGACAGCCGCGACGCCAGGTCGAGGTCGCCGACGCGGTACGCCGCCTTCGGGGCGACGCCGGCCGGGTCGTGCTCGACGCGGAACAGAAACCGCGGGTTCACCAGGATGCTGCTGATCGCCAGCTCGACGCCCGACTCGAAGTCGCCGGTAGCGCGGCCTTGCCGGTAGAACGTCATCGCCTTGGCGACGTCGGCCTCGGCGGCCGGCCGCCGGTACGCCCGGCGCAGGAGGGCGGACACGATCTCCTTCGCGCAGCCCTCCTCGTCCTCGGCGTTGGCCGGGCGGCGGGTGAAGATGCGTCGGCGGCTCGGCGTGTCCCCCGGCCCCTTCGCGCCGAACGGGCCGGTGATCGTCACCTGGTAGATTGCCGGCGTCGTGCGCGGGTGGCGGTGCAGGTTGTAGCGCGCCTCGTACGGCTGGCGTTTGGTTTCGAGCAGCGACGCCGACTGCCGCGCGAACGTGGCGCCGAGGTCGTGGGGGCCGGCCGTGACCGTGATGCGGGCCTTCAGGTTCGCGTCCACGCGGCCGCCCACCTCGTTGTTCACCGGCGGCCGGACCGGTATCGACGCCATCTCCTTCCGGTCCAGCAGCACGAGCAGGTCGTGCGGCTCGCGGAGCCCCTCGACGTTCTCGTTGCGGTCGCGGGTGAGCCAGACCTGCACGTCGTACTCGCCGTCCTGCGGGAAGGTGAACGGGATGCGGGTGCCGCCGCGCGTCCCCAGCGGGAGCCCTTCGACGTGCCCCTCCTGCGTCCGGTCCGGCGGCACCCGGAAGGTGTCGCTGTTGGGCGTCGTCGGGGCGCGGCCGACCGCCAGCCGGCTGATCCGCTGGGCCGCGGTGATGTAGCGGTCGAGGAGCGTCGTCGAGAGGTCGCCGAGGGGGGCGCTGTCGAAGCCGTGGTTGGCCTCGTCCGCCGGCAGCAGTTGCGCGGCATCGATGTCGAGCGCGAGCACGTCGCGGACGGCGTTCTGGTACTCGGTGCGGTTCAGCCGCCGCACGGTGGGGGTGCGGCCGGGGTCGGGGCGCTTCGCGGCGGTCCGGTCCAGCTCCCCTTCGAGCCCGGCCACGACGGCGGCGTACGTCCGCTCGTCGGGCCGCTTCCGGCCGGGCGGGGGCATCCGCCGGGTCGCCAGCGTCCGCGCCACCTTCTCCCAGACCTCCGGGTGGGCGGCCACGTCGTCGGCGGCGACGGCGTCGAGGTCGAGGCCGCCCTTCTTCTCGCCCGCGTCGTGGCAGCTGGTGCAGTGCCCGGAGACGAACTGCCGCAGCGCGGCGCGGTCGAACGGGGCTTCCTTCGCCGGCTCCTGGGCCCGGTCGGCGCGGACGAAGACGCCGGCGAGGACGAAGACGCCGGCGAGGACGAGGGCCGGCAGCCAGTAACGGGCGGATCGCCCAGAACCCGGCATGGGAGAGAGCTCCTGCACGCGAACCGCGTCCAGCGTACCCCCCGCGGGAGCGGGCGTCAACGCACCGGCGTTCGCCGGACGAAACTCGCGTTGCGGCGGGTCCGGCGGGTGCCTATACCCCGGGTTCCACCGCACACGCCCGCCGTCGGCGCCGACCAGGGGAGGCCATGCGCGCGACGACGCCCCTCCTCGCCGTCGCGATCCTGGCCGTCGGCTGCTCCCGGTCGCACTACCGCACCGCGGCCGACCGCGAGACGTACCCCATCGTCGCCGAGCGGCAGGCGCTCGGACCCGGCTACGGCATCGGCCGCCTCCAACTCGAACCGCCAGCGTGGTCGCGGCTGTCCGACCCCTTCGACCCCGACCGCCCGCCCAAGCCGCCGGACGACCCCGCCGCGGGCGTCCTCATGGCCCACCCGTACAAGTTCCGGGGGGCGAGCCACTGGGGGAAGAACGGCCACACCGACCGCATCGAGCCGGTCGGGTGGGCCGAGGTGCTGGCGTCGGACGCGACCGGCGCCATCCGGCTCGACCAGGAGAAGGCCGTCGAGGTCGCCCTCCTCGACAGCCGGGAGTACCAGACCGCCCTCGAAAGCGTCTACCTCACGGCGCTGTCGCTCACCCTCAACCGGTTCGAGTTCGACGTCCGCTGGTTCGGCCGCAACGCCACCACCTTCGCCCACGCCGGCACCAGCTCCGTCCCCACCGAATCAAACAGCCTCACCTCGAACACCAACGTCGGCTTCGGCCGCAACTTCGCCGCCGGCGGTCAGCTCGTCGCCGACTTCGCCAACAGCGTCGTCTACGAGTACACCGGCGGCACCACCGGCCGCGTCCGCTCGAACATGCTGTTCACGCTCACCCAACCGCTGCTGCGGAACTTCGGCCGCGCCGTCCGGCTGGAGGGGCTGACCCAGGCCGAGCGCGACGTGCTGTACGCCGTCCGCGACTTCGCCCGGTTCCGCAAGCAGTTCTACGTGTCCGTCGCCGTCGGGAACGGCGGCTACCTCGACCTCCTGCTCGCCCTGCAGACGGTCCGCAACTCGGAGGCGAACCTGCGCCGCCCGGAGGAGACGTACCGGCTGTACAACGAGCTGTTCCGCGGCGGCCGGGCGTCGGTGGTCGAGCTCGACCAGTTCTACCAGAGCCTCCAGTCGGCCCGGCAGGACGTGCTCAACACCCGCGTCGCGCTGGAGAACGCCAAGGACCAGTTCAAGCTCTCCCTCGGCCTGCCGCCGCGCCTGCCGATCGAACTCGACGACTCGCCACTCGACCAGTTCGTCCTCACCGACCCCGGCGTCGAGCGCCTCCGCGACCTGTTGGAAGAGTTCCAGCGCGCCCGGCTGCGCGAGCTGGACGCCGCGCCGCCGCTCGACGCCGTCCGCCGTGCGTTCGCCGAGCTGGGCGACCTGGCCGGGCGCGGGCCGGCGGCGGTGGCGTCGGCGGCGGCCGACCTGGACGCCTTCGGCAAGCAGTTCGACCGCCCGGCCCGCCCCGGCGACGACCCCGAGCAGCGCGACCGCGACCGGGCCACCTTCGCCGCCCTCAAGACCACCCTCACCGAGGCTGCCGCCGAGTTCGGGAAGCTCGCCCCGAAGGTCGAGCGCGACGCCGCGGCCGCGACCGAGGCGACCCGCAAGGAGGGCTGGGAGGCGGCGGTCGAGGACGCCAAGCTCCTCCTGTCCGCCCTCGACGGGGTCGTCTCCGTCCAGACGCAGTCGCGCATTTATCGCATCGAGCTCCCCGAGGTGGACGTGCCGGAGGAGCCGGCGATGGCCTTCGCCAAGGCGTACCGCCTCGACCTGCAGAACCGCCTCGGGCAGGCGACCGACGCGTGGCGGCGGGTGCGCGTCGCGGGGAACGCGCTCCGCGGCGGCGTGGACGTGGTCGCCACCGCCAACCTCGCCTCCGACCCCGACCACGACAACCCGTTCAACTTCGCCGCCGAGGCCAACGCCTACACGATCGGCCTCCAGGTGGACGCCCCGCTCAACCGGCAGGCCGAGCGGAACGCTTATCGGGCCAGCCTCGTCGCCTACCAGCGGGCCAAGCGCTCCTACGTCGCGCTGTCGGACCAGGTCGAGTTGCAGGTCCGGCAGGACCTGCGCGAGCTGGCGCGGACGCGGTCGTCGTTCGCCATTTCGCGGCAGCAGGTGCTCGCCGCCGCCCGGCAGTACGAGAACGCCCGGCTGACGCTGCTCGGGCCGCGCGACCGCCGCGCGGCCAACGACACCACCACGCTGAACCTGTTGCAGGCGCTGAGCAACTTGCTCGCGGCGCGGAACTCGCTGGCAGCGAATTACGTCCAGTTCGAGCAGCGGCGGTTGCAGCTTCTGTTAGACTTGGAGGAACTCCAGCTCGACGACCGGGGGTTCCCCACCAATGCCGCCCCTCGACTCCCCGGCCGCCCCGGCGGCCGAGACGACGCCCGACCTCCCGTCCCTGGCGAGTCCCGCCCGCTCCCTCCCCCCCGCCCGGCCGGTCCGTAAGCCCGGCCTCCTCCGCCGCGCCGCCCGCTACGCCGTCGTCCTCGCCGTCGTCGGCGGGGCCGCGTGGTTCGGCGTCGCCAAGTGGAAGTCGGGCCGGCACGCCGAGGACGTGCTCACCGCCGCCGCGACCGTCGGCGACTTCGACATCCTCGTGGCCGACAAGGGCGAGCTGGAGAGCGCCGAGTCGGTGCAGGTGTCGTGCGAGATCGAGGGCGGCGGCAAGCTCAGCACCATCCTGGCCGAGGGGACGCAGGTGAAGAAGGGCGACGTGGTCGCCCGGTTCGACACCGACGCGCTGCAGAAGGC
>DASPHQ010000545.1:0-4264 GCA_035629595.1 Urbifossiella sp.
GGGGAGGGGGCTGGGGGGAGGGGTTTCGGCGTCCGCCGCGCGGCCGCGTCCGGCAGTTAGCCCCCTGCTGTTCCTGCTCCTCCCGCTCCTGCTCGCGGCGCAGCCGGCCGGCGTCGTGCCGCAGGCCGCCGTCGCCCCCGACGCCCTCTGGCTCGCCGACACCGCCCGCCTCACCGTCAGCGTCGAAGGGGCGGCGCCGCTCCGCGTCGAGCTGCCCGACCGGCCCGACGAACTCCTCGACGAGCCGACCCGGCGGGCGTGGAAGATCGACCAGCCCGGCCAACCCCAAACCACCCCCATCGACGGCGGCCGCGAACGCTGGACCCGCACCTACCGCCTCTCGCCGTTCGTCCCCGGCAAACAGGTGCCCGTCGGGTTCGACCCGGTGAAGGTTCACGCCGCGGGCGTCCCCCACGACGTGACCTTCCCGACCGTCGCCGTCGAGGTGAAGACGAGCGGCACGCCGCCGACGCTGGACGGGGTCGCGGTCCGCGGCATCGAGGAGTTGCCGCCGGTCACGCCGCCGCCGCCGGAGCCCGTGGGGTGGGTGCTGGCGGCGGTGCTCGGCGCGGTGTTCGCGGCGGGGATCGGCGTCGGCGTGGTGCGGCGGTGGCGGGCGAAGCCGCCGGCCCCGCCGCCGGCCGTGCGCGCGTGGGCCGAGTTCGACCGCGCCGCCGCCGAGCCGCCCGCCCCGGCGGCCGAGCGCGTCGCGGCGGCGCTGCGCGAGTACGTGGCGCGCCGGTTCGGCGTGCCCGCCCCGCACCTCACCACCGCCGAGCTCGCCGCCGCCGCGTGGCCCGACGGGTTCCCCGCCGACGCCGTCGCCGTGCTCGCGGAGATTCTCGCGGCGTGCGACCGGGCCAAGTTCGCCGCCGTGCCGCCGGCCGCGGACCTCATCGCCCCGGCCCGCAGCTGGGTCACGGCGGCGGAGGCGCGGGCGCGGCCCTGACCAGCCGCTCGACCTCCGCGGCGAACCCGGCAGGGTCGCGGACGCCGGTCAGCCGCACCACCCGGCCGGTCGCCTCGCGCAGCTCGACCCAGCCGACGCCGAGCCACCGCCCGAGCATGCCGGCGCCGGAGCGAACGGCGGACACGTCCGAGAACCAGACGGGCAATTCCCGATCGACAAACGGACCCCAATCTACGAGAATTGCCCTATCCGTCAGCCGGTACGTCCGTACTACTACCCGATAAGCGGCGACGGCGAGCACCACCGCCCAGACCACCAGGACGGAGCCGTACACGGCCAGGGTGGTCAGCCGGTCCGGCGCCGCGATGGGGTGCCGCACCAGCACGAACCGGCCGGCCACCAGCCCCGCGCTGAGGGCGAAGGCGACGGCCGCGGCGGGGACGGCGGCACGGGGGTCGTAGCCGCGCCACGCCCGGTCCTCAAGGTTTCGCCCCGGTCGCATCCGCGCCCCCGCCGGTTCGCCGCCGGCTGAAATATTTCGCTGCGGCGCGAAACGGGTTCCGCCGCGGCACCAAAATCGCTTGCCCGGCCTACCCCGGCCCCGCCACGTGACATAGAAAGTCTTACACCCGCGCGACACCGCGAACGATTCGGTTCATTCGCCCTTTAACCCCCTCACGGCGCATCATGAACTACCTCGCCCTCCGACGCCAGGCTCTTCTCAAGGCGCTGAAGGCCAGCGGCCACCCGACCGACGCCGCCCTCATCACCCACCCGGCCAACGTCACCTACCTGTCAGGGTACACCGGGGACGGGGCGTACCTGGTCGTCGGTTCGAAGTTCGTGGCGGTGGTGACCGACACGCGGACCGAGGAGCAGGTGAAGGACGAGTGCCCCGAGCTCGGCAAGGAGGGCGGCATCGACCTCCACGTCCGCGGGCACGACACCACCACCGCGCAGGCCGCGGCCGCGGTGCTGACGAAGGCCGGCGCGAAGGCCGTGGCGGTCGAGTCCAACCGGCTGACGGTCGCCGAGTACGAGGCGTTCCGGGCGCTGGCCCCGAAGGCCGAGTTCGTGCCGGTCAACGGCGCGGTCGAGGCGCTGCGGGCGTCGAAGGACCCGGGCGAGGTGGAGAAGATCAAGGACGCCATCCGGGTGGCCGAGCGGGCGTTCAAGATGTTCGTCGCCACCATCGCCGAGCCGGACACCGAGAAGGAGATGGCCGACGCGCTGGAGCAGTACGTCCGCCGGTGCGGGGCCAAGAGCACGGCGTTCCCGCCGATCGTGGCGGTGGGCGAGCGCGGCGCCCTGCCGCACGCCGTGCCGACGGCCCGGCCGCTGTCGGAGGGGAGCAAGCTGCTGGTCGACTGGGGCGCCGACCTGACGTACAAGGCCGACCTGACGCGGGTGATCCGCAACCCGTACGGCACCGCCCTGACCCGGCGGAACAAGGCCGAGCGGACGGCTCACAACCTGGACAAGGTGTACAAGGCGGTCCTCGCCGCCCAGGACGCGGCCATCGCCGCCCTCCGCCACAACACCCCGGCGAAGGACGTGGACGCCGCCGCCCGCAAGTCGCTGGAGGCGGCCGGGTACGCCGAGTACTTCACCCACGGCCTCGGCCACGGCATCGGCCTGGAGGTCCACGAGTTGCCGCGCATCCGCTCCAACTCGGACGACATCCTCGAAGCCGGCATGGTGGTGACGCTGGAGCCGGGCGTGTACATCCCCGGCTGGGGTGGGGTGCGGATCGAGGACGACTTCCTCATCACCCGCGACGGCTGCCAGCGGCTGACCACGCTGCCGCGCGAGCTGGAGCCGGCGCCGCCGAGCGCGTAGGAAGTCGGGGAGTCTACGGGAGTCGTTGGGAGTGGAGGAGTCAAGACAGGGCTCGTACTCCTCCACTCCCAACGACTCCCGTAGACTCCCAACGACTCCTCCACTCCCCTCTCCCCACCCCGCCCCCTAGAACACCCCCTCTCGCCCCCGGCCGCCGGGGGTCGCCTGACGAGGGTCCGCCGTGGCCGACGACAAACGGGACGCCCCCCGGCCGTTCGACGTGAAGACCGTCGAACACCTGCTCGAGTTGATGTCGGAGCACGAGCTCAGCGAGATCGACCTGAAGGAAGGCGACCAGCGCATCCGCCTCCGCAAGGGGGGCGACCAGCCCGCGCCGGCCGCGGCGCCGGCCCCCGCGGCGGCGGCCCCGACGGCTCACGCCGCCGGTGCGGGAGCGTCCCCGCCGCCCGCCCCGGCGGGGAAGAAGTTGCTGGAGATCAAGTCGGAGCTGATCGGCACGTTCTTCACCCGCCCCGCCCCGGACAAGCCCGAGTACGTGACGGTCGGCAGCCGGGTCAAGCCGGACACGACCGTCTGCATCGTCATGGCGATGAAGGTGAACAACGAGATCAAGGCCGGCGTCGCCGGCACGATCACCGAGGTCGTGGCCCGGAACGAGGACTTCGTGGACTTCAACAGCGTCCTGTTCCGGGTCGATCCGGGCTGAGAGCGGTCGCCCCCAAAGCCCGGGGACGGCCGTCCCCGGGCTTTCGCACGTCCACCGGAGCCGGCATGTTCCGCAAAGTGCTCGTCGCCAACCGGAGTGAGATCGCCCTGCGCGTCATCCGCGCCTGCCGCGACCTCGGCGTCGAGGTCGCCGTCGTCTACTCCGAGGCCGACAAGGACGCGCCGTACCTCCAGCTCGCCGACCAGGCGGTGTGCATCGGCCCGGCCGTCGCCACCGAGAGCTACCTGAAGATGCCGCGCATCATCGCCGCGGCCGAGGGCGTCGACGCCGACGCCATCCACCCCGGGTTCGGGTTCCTCAGCGAGAACAGCAAGTTCGCGCAGATGTGCCGCGACAACGGGTTCGAGTTCATCGGCCCGTCCGCCGAGGCCATGAACAAGCTCGGCGACAAGGCCCGCTCCAAGGAAGTGGCGAAGGCCGCGAACGTGCCCACCGTGCCCGGCAGCGACGGCCTCGTCGAGTCCGAGAAGGAGGCGCTGGCGTTCGCCCGGAAGGTCGGCTACCCGGTGCTCATCAAGGCGTCGGCCGGCGGCGGCGGCAAGGGGATGCGGCAGGCGTGGGACGACGACGGGCTCGTCACCGGCCTGTCGGCGGCGCGCAACGAGGCCGAGGCCGCGTTCAAGGACGGCAGCGTCTTCCTCGAAAAGTACCTCGACCGCCCGCGGCACGTCGAGGTGCAGTTGCTGGGCGACAAGCACGGCAACGTCGTCCACCTGTTCGAGCGCGACTGCTCGCTCCAGCGGCGGCACCAGAAGCTGGTCGAGGAGTCGCCCGCCCCGAACCTCCCCGAGAAGACCCGCATCGCCATGTGCGAGTCGGCCGTGCGG
>DASPHQ010000546.1:0-9394 GCA_035629595.1 Urbifossiella sp.
TCTTCAGCCCGAAGGGCTGGGACAGCATAGCCCGGGGCAACGCCCCGGGTGGGGTCGGCGGTGTCACCCGGCACCTACCGCCGCCCCCGCCCGAGCACGTTCCGCCCCTTCAGGAAGTTCCGCAGGTCGGCCACGAACGGCCGGTCGGTGCGGACCAGCAGGTGGTCGACGCCGGCGCGCTTCAGCTGCCGGGCCGTCGCGTCCGGGTCGGCCCACGCGGTGCCGCCGCGCGTCACGAACACCCGCCCCGTCTCGGCCTCGCCGGCCCGCAGGAAGCCCGCCCCGCGCACGCCCGTCTCGGCGGGGTCCTGCAGCCGGATCACCACCACGTCGTGCCGCTGCGCCATCAGCTTCAGCGCCGGCACCGCCGCCTCGTCGTGCAGGTCGGTGAGCGCCACCACCAGGCAGCGGCTCGGCAGCGTCGGCCCCAGCTGGGTGATGCGGCGGCCGAGCGTCGTCGGCTCGTCGTACCGGAACCGGCGGAAGGCGTGGAGCCACTGGAGCACCTGCGCCCGCGACAGGCTCGGCTCCATCCGCAGGTCGCGGCCGCCGACGCCGACCACGCCGACCGGGCTCACCCGGTCCAGGCACGCGAACGCCAGCCCGGCCGCGATGTGTACCGCGACCGCGTACTTGCTCCGCCTCACCGACGACACCGTCATCGACGCCGACGTGTCCATGAGGAGGTAGCACGGCAGCTGCTTCGGCGCCTCGTACTCCTTGACGAACGGCTTACCGGTGCGGGCGGTGACGCGCCAGTCGATGGCCCGCACCGGGTCGCCCGGCTGGTACGGCCGCGACTGCGCGTACTCGATGCCGGAGCCGAGGAACGGCGACCGGTCGGTGCCGTAGGCCAGCGCGTCGGCGAGCTTCTTGACCGCGATCAAGAACTGCCGGGCGTCGAGGTGGTCGGCGGTGTCGAGGGTGCCGTGCATCGGTTACGGGTCCGCGCTTCCGGCTCGTTCGGGTCGTTTCGGCGACGTTGCACCGCTGGTAGCCGCGGGCTTCAGCCCGCGCCCACCTTCGCGTTGTTTGAACCGCGTCGCCCCCCCGGTGGACGCCCCAGGTGGGCGCGGGCTGAAGCCCGCGGCTACCGGCCGCCTACCGGGCCGCGGGCTTCCGGCCGCGGGTCAGGTCGTGCAGGATGTCGCGGAGCACGTCGTCGCCGTGCTTCCCGTCGGCCAGCGCCTCGTACGTCAGGCGGATGCGGTGGAGGATCACGTCCGGGGCCAGCGCGTACAGGTCGTCGGGCACCACGTACCCCCGACCGAGCACCAGCGCCCGCGCCTTCGACGCCTTGATGAGCGCGATGCCGGCCCGCGGGCTCGCCCCGAGCTCCAGGTCCGGGTGCGACCGCGTCCGCGTCACCGCGTCCACCACGTGCTCCAGGAACGTGTCGCTGACGTGAACCGCCGCCGCTGCCTCCATCGCCGCGACGAGGTCGTCCACGGTTCCCACGGCTTCGTCCGCGAGCACGTCGAACTCGGTGCGGGCGGTGGCGCCGCCGCCGTCGCGCTTCACGCCGAGCGCCATGTTCCGCCGCAGCACCTCGCGCTCCTCGTCGGGCGTGGGGTAGACGAGCCGGTGGCGGAGCATGAAGCGGTCGAGCTGCGCCTCCGGGAGCTCGAACGTGCCGGCCTGCTCGATGGGGTTCTGGGTGGCGATGACGAGGAACGGCGCCGGCAGCGCGAACGCCTCCTTGCCGATGGTCACGCGCCGCTCCTGCATCGCCTCCAGCAGCGCCGACTGCACCTTCGGCGCGGCACGGTTGATCTCGTCGGCCAGCAGCAGGTTGGTGAACACCGGCCCCTTGTTGACGCGGAAGTCGTTCGCCCGCTGGTCGAGGATTTCGGACCCGAGGATGTCCGACGGGAGGAGGTCGATGGTGAACTGGATGCGGGCGAACTTCAGGGCGATGGACTTGGCGAGGCACGACACGAGGAGCGTCTTGGCGAGGCCGGGCACGCCTTCGAGCAGCAGGTGGCCGCTGGTGAGGAGCGCGATGAGGATGCGCTCGACGACCACGTCCTGGCCGACGACGACGGTGGCGATGCGGGCGCGAACGCCGTCGAGGAAGCGGACGACGGCGGGGGCCGCGGCCGGGCTGCGGGCCGATCCGTTGGCGGGCGTGGCGGACATGCGCGTCTCGTCGGGCCGGTCGGGTGGGGGTGAGTATACGCGGTCGGACGACGGCTCGCAAAAGGGAACCGCGGGCCGGGGGTGCCTCCCGATCTCAGTAGCCGGGCGAACGGCCGGCGTCAGCCGGCTGGTCGTTGGTACAGGTGCCTGGGACAACGACCAGCCGGCTGACGCCGGCCGTTCGCCAAAAACCGCGGGCAGACCCGCGCGTCCCGCCGCGCGGTCAGCGCACGTCCGGCAGCACCACCGGTGTCCGCGGCACCACCGACCCCGCGGCCGGCGCCAGCCGAACTCCCGTCGCCGGCTCGGCGGCGCCGTCGCGCACCAGCCGCGGCTCGCGCGCCAGCCGGTCGAACTGGAACGTCCGCGTGCCGCCGGCGTCCCACACCAGCGTGAACGCCTGCACGCCCGACCGCACCGGCAGTTCCGCCCGCAGCTCGTCACCGGGCCGGTACGTGACCGCCGGCGCCGCCCCGAACGTGTACACCTTCGCCAGGTCGCGCTCGACCGGCTCCCCCACCATCGGGTACGTCCGCACCACCGCGGCGGCGCCGGCCCGCGGCGTCAGCGTCAGCGTCAGCGGGCCGGTCGGCACCAGCGGCGGTTCCCGCAGCCCCAGCGGGACGGTCACCGCGGCGCCGCGCAGGTCGAGCGCGAACTCGGGCGTGCGCAGGAACGTCGCCAGCCCCGCGACCGGGTCGCCGGCGTCGCGGTCCTCCAGCCGGGCGAGGACGTGCAGCAGCCGACCCCACCCGGCGAACGGCGCCGCCGACAGCCCGTCCGCCAGCTTCCCCCAGCCCTCCGGCGTGTCGGCGGCGAGCCGCGCGGACACGAGCCCGCGCACGGCCGCGGCCCCGTTCCCGAACGACTCGCGCACCCGCCCCGCCAGCACCGACCGGCCCGGGTCGGGGAAGTCGGTCAGCGCCCACTCGGGGTAGCCGGTCGCGTCCGACGGGTACAGTTCCCCGCCGCGCGGGAAGCGGCGCCGCAACTCCGCGAGCTGTTCCGAAGGGAAGGTGTTCACGTCCAGTCCGCTGCCGGGCGGCGGGATCAGCAGCGGCCGCCGCTCCGTCGTCGGCGTCAGCGCCAGCGCGTCGGCCAGGTCGCGGAGGTGGAGGAGCCGGCCGCGGGCGGACTCCCAGTCGCGGCGGGCCTGGTACACCCGGTCGTACTCGAACGGCACCCGGTACGTCACCGGCCCGCCGCGCGGGTGCGCCACCGCCTCCGACCCGGGGATGACCGCCGCGAGCGGGAACGGCGGCCGGGCCGCGTCGTCCACGAGCGCGTTCGCGCGGTCGCGCCAGTCGCCGGCGAACGTGCCGGTCAGCGTCAGCGCCGTGGCCCGGTTCAGCAGGCCGCGGTACCAGTCGTGCCACGCCCCCTCGGCGGCGCGGATGAGCGCCGCGTCGGCCAGCCACTTGTCGCGCAGCTTCGCCGCGTCGGTGTCGCCCCAGGTGTACTCGGCCGGCAGCGCCAGCTCGCCGGCCAGCTTCGCCCGGATGCGCTCGAGCTCCTCCAGCGTCCGCGCCTCGGCCGGGGCCGCCAGCGCGGCCAGCTTCGTCCGGTACTCCTGGTAGTCGTCCGCCTCGCGCAGCCGCCCCTCGACGAACCCCTGCAGGTCGGCCGGCAGCGCGGGGAAGCCCGGGTCGGCGCGGAACGACGCGAGGAGCCGCTTGTTCCGCGCCGCGTTGGCGTCGGCCAGCCGCACCGCCGCCGGCGGCTCGCCGCGGGCGTACAGCCGCACCCGCTCCGGCAACAACGGGTCGGCCGACGGCGGCTGGAGCACCGACACCGCCACCGCCCCGGTGAGCATCGCCAGCACCCCGGTGGCGACCGACCACACCGTCCGCTTCAGCCGGCGGTTCGAGTAGCGGGCGCGGTCGCGCTGGGCGGCGGCGGCGGTGAAGGCGTCGTGGAACAGCTCGGCGACGCCGTAGGGTTCCGCCGCCGGCTTCGGGGCGTCGGCCGTGGGCGGACGGCGGATTGCGGTCGCGTAGCCCTCGATGTCCACACTGCCGAACGGCAGGTACGACGTGCCGAACCCTTCGAGCGGCAGTTGGTCCTCGACGAACTCCTCGAACTGCTGCCGCACCGCCGCCAGGCGCTTGCGCACCTCGGCTTCCCAGGCCGCGGTGGTGTGGTGGGGCTTCGCCAGCTCGTCGCACCGGGCCAGCACGACGAACACCGGCAGGCCGCCGACCTCGCGGTCGCGCAGCCGCCGGCCGTGGACCTGTTCGAGGAAGAACAGGAAGTCCTCGAACCGCTCGGCGAGGTCGTCGTCGGTAAGGGTGGCGTCCACGACGAGCGCGAGCAGGTCGGCGCTGAGTACGGCGCGGGCGACGGTGCCGGTGACGCGCCGGGCCTCGAGCGCGTCGGCGCTCTTGAGCAGCGCCGTGGCGGCGCGGCCGTCGCAGTCGATCAGGAGGAAGTCGGCGGGTTCGGGGCCGCGGTACTGGACGCGGAACGTGTTGATCTCGGTGTGCGAGCCCTTCAGGTTGCCCTGGTCGTAGACGGCGGCGCGGATCGCGGTGAGGTGCCCGGTGAGGTCGGCGACGGTGCCGCCGAGGAGGGCGGGTTGCGCCTCGGAGGCGCGGAGGAGGGCGCCGAGGAGGTGCGTCTTGCCGGACCCGGGGTGGCCGAACAGGAGGATTTGCGGCGGGGTGAGCATGGGGGTCGGCGAGTCTCCCGGCGAGCCGACCGCCGTGAGGCGGCGGGTGGGTTTGAGCCCGGAGGGCGTCGGCGTGTAGCCCGGGGTGGAACCCCGGGCGGGCGACGGCGTGAATTGGGGGAGCGACGGAGAGCGGACACCGCCGACGCCGCCCGGGGTTCCACCCCGGGCTACACGCCGACGCCCTCCGGGCTCAAGCCCCGAGCCGAAGCCCCGAGCCAACAGCCGGCTCACGCCGGCCGCTCGCCGCGCTACTTCGTCCCCGTGCCGAGCACCACGCGGACGCCGGTCCGCTCGGCCCACTCGGTCACCTGCGACACCGTCCGGCCGCGCTCGTCGGCGGCGCGGCTGGTGTCGGCGGGGTACACCACGACCAGCAGCACCTGCCGCCCCGCGGCGTCGCGCTGCTTCGCCTCCACCGCCGCCTTCACCTCGGCGAAGGTGCGGAGGACGGGCTCGTCCCCGATGTAGTAGAGCTTGCTGTCCTCCGGCCGGGCGGCGACCTGCACCGCGTCGCCGCCGAGGAACGTCACCCGCACCTGCGGGATGCTCGTGTCCACGTCGGCCGCCTTCGGCGGCTCCACCTTCGACGGCGGCCGCTTGTCCTCCGCCTTCGGCGGGTCGCCCTTGCCGGTGCCGTCGGTCGGCGAGCCGGAGCCCTTCCCGACGCCGTCGCCGGAGCCGCCGCCGGTGCCGCGGTTGTGAAAGACGATCCAGAACACCAGGATCGCCACGCCGACGCCGCAGACGATCCGCACCAGCTTCCGCACCGGCTCCGGCGACGGCTTCTTGAACACCCAGCGGTCGAGCGCCCACCCCGCGAACCCGCCGCCGAGGTATCCGGCGAGGTAGCCGCCGGCGACGGCCAGGCAGCCGAGGGCGATCTCCTCGAGCCAGTTGCCCCCGCCGGCGAAGAACAGCGGCACGGCCATACATCTCTCCCGGCGGGCGGCCTCACGGAATATCGAACCCGTACGGCACGTCCTTGAACCACGCCCGGTACGTCTCGACGTTCGCCCGCGTCGGGTAGCCGGACGCCCGCCGCGGGTACATGATCAGGAAGTACGTGTCCTTCTCGCCGGCGAGCCGCTTCTGGTACGCGATCAGCTGCTCCGCCTGCGCCTGGCTGGCCACTTCCTGCCGGCCCGGGGCGTAGTAGTACAGCTTACCCGTGTCCGGGTCGATCTCCAGCACCCGGACCACCAGCCGCTCGCCGCGCTCCTTCTGGAACCGGTCGAGCCGCTTCTGCGCCTCGTCGCGCTCCTTCTGCGTCGCGGCGAGTTGCTTCTGCAACTGTGCCACGTCCGTCGGCAATTCCGGTGCCTTCGGCGGGGGTTTCGTGTCGTCGTCGGCCGCGGGGGTGCTCACGAACGGCATCAGCAGGAAGATGCAGAACAGCAGGATGAGGACGTCGATGAGCGGGATGAAGAACCGGGTGACGGACCGGCGCGGCGGGGTGATCACGCCCGGCCCTCCGGCAACTCCTGCGCGGCCGGCGGCTGCGGCGTCGGGTAGCCGGCCAGCGCCCGGATCAGGTCGCGGCCGACGGCGACGACCCACGTCGGCAGGATGTTCGCCAGCGCCATGAACAGCCCGCTGCCGGTCGCGGTGATGGCCGGGGCGTACTTGCGGATGATGTCCTGCGGCGTCGGGTTCGAGCCCGGCGTGAACGAGCTGAACGTCTGCAGGATGGCCGCAACCGTACCGATGAGGCCGAGCAGCGGGAACCACTCGGCGGCCTGCGCCAGGTGCGTCAGCCAGCGGTCGGCGGCGGGGTCGAAGTCGCCGGCCGCCGGCTGCCACCGCAGCGCCTTCCACGCCAGCACCGTCTGCGCCGCGAACAGCGTCAGGCCGAGCGAGACGATGATCCAGTCGATTTGGGAGTCCTGGAAGCGCGTCAGGTAGTCGCGGCGGGCGTCGGCCGGGACGGCGGCGAACACCAGCGCCCCGGCCAGCGGCGGCACGGCGCAGAACGCGGCCGGCAGGACGTGATGGATCCAGAACCGGCGCACGTCGTCCCCCTACTCGGCACCCGTGAGCCAGTCCGGCAGCGCCTGCAGCTTGCCGTCGCGGCCGACGCACGCCAGCGTACTCGTCGCCTCGCAGATCACCGCCCCGTCGCGGAGCACGTCGTACTTGTGCTCCAGCCGCACCGGGCTCGCCTTCGTCACCGTCGTGCGGATCGTCAGCACGTCGTCGTAGTGCGCCGGCAGCCGGTAGCGCACCTCCATCTTCGCCACCACCAGGAAGAACCCGGCGTCCTCCAGGTCCTTGTACGTCTTGCCGGCGTCGCGCAACAGTTCCGTGCGGGCCTGCTCGAAGTACACCAGGTAGTTCGCGTGGTGGAGCAGACCCATCCGGTCCGTCTCGGCGTACCGCACCCGAATCTTCACCTCGCCGGTCGTCATGTCATCCCCGAACGCTCGCCGGACGCGACCCGGGGCGTTGCCCCGGGCTATGCTGTCCCAGGCCGTTGGCCTGAAAACCCAGCCACCCTCTTCAGCCCGAAGGGCTGGGACAGCATAGCCCGGGGCAACGCCCCGGGTGGCGCTGTCCAGCCGCGCTCCCGACCTACCGGATGAACCCCATGCGGTTGTGCGGCCACGCCGGCCAGAACACGAACACCGCCTTCCCCAGCATCAGCCGCTCCGGCACCACGCCCCACGACCGGCTGTCCGAGCTGTGGGCGCTGTTGTCCCCCAGGCAGAGGTAGTGACCCGGTTGCACGTAGTACAGGTCCGCCCCGCTGACGCCCCCGTGCGACCGCGTGTAAAAAATGTCGCGCCGCAGCTTCAGCCCGCGCACCGTCACCCCGCCCTTCGCGCCGACCGAGGCCGGCGCCGCCACGTCGTTCTCCTCCGTCCAGCCCTCGTCGTTCTCGCGCCCGGCCGGCACCGTCGTCGCCGGCGGGTAGTCGGCGTCGGTCGCGAAGTCGATCCGCCGGCCGTCCACCCACACCCACAGCCGGGCGTCCACGTTGGCGAACCGCAGCTGGTACTTCCCCGGCCCCGTCATCCGCGTCGGCCGCTTCCCGAACGACTTCGCGTTCGGCCCGGTCGAAACGAGCTCCACCTCGCCGCCGGCGAACTTCGCCTGGAAGCGCGTCTGGCCGCGGCTGAGCTCCAACACCACCTCGGCGTCGGCCTGCACGTCGGCCTCGCAGTCGAGGATCAGGTCGCCGACCCAGCTCATGTCCTGGCCGCCGCGGTTGCCGCGGCGCTCGAACTCGACGCCGCCCGGGTCGCGGTCGGTGCCGTCGTTGTACCCGAGGTAGTTGTCGACCGGCCCGGCCACCGGCAGCGTCGGCAGGTCCGTCCACCGCCAGTATTCGCCGCTCCGCTGCCACACCTCCTTCTTCACCCCGCCCTCCTCCTTCTCCACCTTCTCCTGCTTCCAGACGAGGTGCTGGTAGCGGACGAAGTCGAGGGTGTCGGCGGCGTGGGCGAACGCCCGCGGCGACTTGTCGTTGTCGGGGGTCCACTTTCGGCCCGCGGCGGCGCCGGCGGACCACCGCGGCGGCACCTGCCCGGCCAGCTCCGTCGGCTGTTGGTCGTTGTCCCACACGACGCGGGCGCGGGCCAGCAGCTGGTCCTCGGTCGGGCGGAGGATCTCGAACCCGCCCGTCCCCGGGGCGAACCCGGCCCGGCGGCTCACCTCGAACAGCTCCGCCGCCAGCGGGTTGTTCGGGTAGCGGAAGTCGCCGAGCGTGCCGTCGGGCAGCCGCTCCGCGGAGTCGCCGCCGCGCCACAGGTCGTTCGGGTCGGCCGGCCGCGGGTACTGGTCGGGCGGGTACTCCAGCGCCGTCGTCGCGTACAGGTCGCCGCGGTGGATGCCGACGGTCTCGCCGCCGAACGCCATGCACCGCTTGATGTAGTTGGCCGCCACCCACCGCTCCTGCGGGGCGCGCGGGAACTTGAACACGACCACGTCGCCGCGGGCCGGCCGGCCGGTGCTGTTGAAGTGGTAGATCGGCTTGAGCACAAGCACCCGGTCGCCGGTGCGGGCCGCCGGCACCGGGTTCAGGTCCGTCACCCGGCCGTGGTACCGGCAGTTCGGGCAGCAGTAGCCGACGGCGGCGAGCCGGCGGGCGGGGTTCCCCTGCACGCCCTCGACCTCGTCGTGGGCGTTGAGCGGGAACTCGTGGCCGCACTTCTGGCAGGTGATGACCTTCTGGATGCCGTACAGCGTCTCGGCCATCGACCCGGTCGGGATGACGAACGCCTCGGTCACGAACAGCTTCAGCAGCAGCACCAGCACCACGACGAATACGACGGTCTCGAGCGCCTCGCGGACGTGGTCGCGCGGGTGGGCGGGCTTCGTCTTGTCGTCGGCGGTCGTGGCGGTAGCCATCACGGTCTCGCGGGGGACGGTCGGGGCGACCGTGGGTATTCGTCGGCCGGCGGTCGGGATTCGGCTCGGGTCTTGGATCGGTAGCCGCGGGCTTCAGCCCGCGCTCACGTCGGCGGTGGCACAGGGGCGTCGCACCCCGGTTCCCCCCGTAACGGGTCTTGGATCGGTAGCCGCGGGCTTCAGCCCGCGCTCACGTCGGCGGTGGCACAGGGGCGTCGCACCCCGGTTCCCCCCGTA
>DASPHQ010000547.1:0-3540 GCA_035629595.1 Urbifossiella sp.
CGGCCGGTTCCGCTCCAGCCGTGCCTCGTGGACGTGTGGCCGGAACACGTCCGCTTCGACGGCGACCGCGTCGTCGGGCTCATCGACTTCGGGGCCGTGCAGACCGACCACGTCGCCGCGGACCTGGCGCGGCTGTTCGGCGGGTTTCCCGGGCCGTCGTCGCTTCCCGCGGCGATGGCGGCCTACCGCGCCGCCGGCGGCCGGTGTGCCGAGCCGGACGACTTCGCGCAGCTGTTGGCCGACACGGGAATCGCGTGCGCCGCGGCGGCGTGGGTGATCCGCGGCGGTCCGCCGGCGGCCGCGGCGCGGCTCCACGCGCTGCTGGACCGACTGAGCTCGGCGTAAGGCTTCACACCACTCGAAAGCCCGGGGACGGCCGTCCCCGGGCTTTCAACACTTTCCCCTTCGCGCCCGTCCCTACTACCGGCCCGGCCGGCACAAGCTGCGGAATTCCCCGCACCGGCGATTTGACTCGTTCGGCGAGTGCTCTACGGTTCGGGCGTAAGTCGCACAACCCGACCCACTCCATCCCGCGGACAGCGGGGGCGGGGCGGACGGGAGCCACGCCGCGGCGGCCGGCAGCGGCCGCCGCGAACGCACCGGAGAGGAGCCATGTTCGGCCGAATGACTCAGGCCGCGGTCGACTTCCTCAAAAAGGAAGACGGCCCCACGGCGGTCGAGTACGCGGTCGTCTTAGCCCTGATCGTCGCGGTGATCATCTCGGTCAGCGGGATCGGGAGCACGACGAACTCGACGTACGCCAACCCGAAGTTGACGGACTCGACCAAGCCCGCGGGCTCGTAGCCCCGGGACCGGCCGGCCGCGGGACGGGGAACCCGCACCGGCCGTGGACGATAGACCCCACCACCGACCGCCACACCGAACCGGAGACCGAACCATGCGCAACATCACCAAGAGCCTCGTCTCGTTCCTCAAGAAGGAAGACGGCCCGACTGCGGTCGAGTACGCCGTCATGCTCGCCCTCATCATCGTCGTCTGCATCGCCGCGGTGACGACCCTCGGCAGCAACGCCAACAGCACGTTCTCGTTCGTCGGCTCCGCCATCAAGCCGACCGCCAGCGGCGGCAGCTGACCCCGGCCCCGAAGCGCGACTCGACCGCGGGCCGGACCGGACACGGCCCGGCCCGCGGCGCGAACCGAACCCCCCGAGACCCCGAGAGCTGCGATGCCTGAGCTGCTGACCCAACCGACCCCGACCGCCGCCCCGGCCGCCCGCGACGACTCGCTCGGCATCGACCGCGAGTTCGTGACGCAGATGGCCCGGATGCCGGCGCTCGCCCTCGTGTGGGTCGCCGCCGGCGCCGCCGCCCACCAGCTGTGGGCGCTGGCCGCCCCGGCCACCACCAACTACGGCCCGCTCGTCGTCATCTGCGCCGGCATGGTGCTGGCCGCGTTCATCGACGGCTGGGCGCTCAAGGTGCCCAACTGGGTGACGATGCCGCTGGTGCTCAGCGGCTGGATGCTCGGCATCCTCCACGACCTGAACGTGCCGGTCGACTCCGGCACCGGCGGCTTCACGCTGTCGCTCCTCGGCACCGGCCTGGGCCTGGCGCTGCTGCTGCCGATCCTGCTCATCGGCGGCGTGGGGGCCGGCGACGTGAAGATGCAGATGGGCTTCGGGGCGTGGGTGGGGGCCTACTTCGGCGCCACCGGCCCGACCGGCCCGGCGGACCTGTCGAACCTCCACACCGCGGGCGTCGTGTTCTGGGCGTTCGCGTTCGGCGCCATCGCCGGCGGGGCATTCGGGCTGGTGATGATCCTGATGCGGCGGAAGTGGGGCGCCAACGTGAACATGGTCCGCGAGATTTTTACCGACCTGCAGCTGATCGCCAGCGGCAGCCCGCGGGTGGCCGCCGACCGCGCCCAGGACCGCCGCAAGATCTGGGACAAGCTGCCGTACGGCATCCCGCTGTGCGTCGGGTTCCTGCTGTACCTGGCCTACGTGCTGCCGTTCGCGGGCTGAAAGCCCGCCGCGGCGGGCGGGCTTCACCGGTGTGACTCGCACGAGCGTTAACTTGGGCAAAGCCGCTACGGCCGGCCCGACTGCAATAACTGAAGAAACCACACCCGCCCTGACGATTCAGAGGGCGGGGAAGCAACCTCCGCACGACGCGAACGCCGGGAACATCCGCTAGGGTTCATGGAGCCGCCACCCCGGGCACGACCCGGACCGGCGACCCGACCCGAGCGACCGGCCGCGGTGCGGGGGCAACGAAACACGGTCGGGGTTACGGGCCGCGGCGCGACCGCCGCGGCCCCGCCCGGGTCGTCTCCCCTCGCGAGACGATTCCGGCAGCCCGCCGCGGGTCCTGATTGTCTCCGAAGGGGTTGCACCCATGAAGCAGAAGAACCTGATCCTGATGGTGGTGGCGGTCGGGTGCGGGCTCGTCGCCGCGTTCCTGACCAGCCAGATGAGTGCCAAGCCGGCGGTCGAGACGACCGACGTCGTCGTCGCCGCGATCGACATCCCGGTGGGGGTCGTCATCAGCAAGGACGACATCGCCAAGTACCTGAAGACCAAGAAGGTGAGCAAGGACGCGGTGCCGACGGACATCATCGAGGCGCCGGAGGAGCTGGCGGACAAGCGGCTGTCGCGGCCCATCCGGGCCGAGGAGACGATCAGCCGCAAGGACCTGATGAAGGGCGGCATCCGCCTCCCGCCGGGGAAGAACCTGCTCACCCTGCAGGTGGACACCGCCCGCGCCGCCGCGGGGCTGGCCCAGCCGGGGTCGAAGGTGGACGTGCTGGCGTACGTCTCCTTCAACGGCAAGCTTACCGCCATGCCGATCCTGACCAACATGCTGATCCTGGCCGTGAACGGGCAGACGACGATCGACCCGAACAACCAGAACACGTCCATCAACACCGTGTCGTTCGCCGCCGACCGCAAGCAGGGGCTGGTGCTGGAACTGGCGAAGGGGCGCGGCTGCCAGATGAGCCTCCTCCTCCGCAACCCGGACGAGATCACCGAGAACGACAAGAGCTTCAACATCGACGAGGTCATCGCCCTCCTCCAGGACGACAAGAACGAGGCCCGGGTGGCGATGGCCGGCGAGGGCGGGCGGAAGGTCGAGCCGACGCCGCTGGTGCAGAAGGTCGAGCCGACGCCGGAGGTGGCCCCGGCGCCGACCCCGGCCGCGAAGGCCGAGACGGTGAAGGTGCCGTACGCCCTGGTGGACATCAAGGGCGGCACCGAGCTGACGGCCGACCTGATCGGCGACGACACGGTGTTCGGCACCCGCGAGCTGCCGAAGGACGTGGCCGGCGACGCCATCACCGACCTGAGCAAGGTGGCCGGCAAGACGCTCCGCAGCGGCCTCGGCAAGGGCCAGTGGGTGACCCCCGGCCTGGTCGGCGACCCGGCCCCGAAGTCGGCCCCGCCGCAGCCGGAGGTGGCCCCGAAGGTCGTGGCGCCGGCCCTGCCGACCCGCGAAGTGACCGTCCACACGGGCACCGGCAGCAAGACGTTCCGGTACGAGGAGTGGGCGCCGGGTCGGTGGCGGCTGGTCGGTGAAGTGC
>DASPHQ010000548.1:0-8470 GCA_035629595.1 Urbifossiella sp.
CAGCGTAGCACTCGACCAACCGGGCCGCCGAGGCGAGGAAATCGGGGTGGCCCGGGAGCACCTGTGACATCGCGCCGTCGAGGCGCGCGACGATCCGCTCGATCGCACCCCTGAACCGCGCCAGGTCGTCGGGGCGATGCCGGAGGCGAAAGGCGATGTGGCCGATCGCGCCGCATAACACGCGCGCCTCGGGCAAGCCCACTGCACGATACTCGTCTGCCAGCCGCTCGAACTCCTCGTACGGGAAGGCCGGCCAGCCTCCACCCGTCGCCGAACTCGCCGAGTCGTAGACGAGCCGAAAGTACCGACAGTCGAGTTCGGCGCGGCGGAACATCTCTCGCCACCGATCAGGCCACCCCTGCCTTTCCCCAGCATCCCGCCAGGCCCCGACTACTGCCTCCAGTTCGTGAAGAGCGCCCCTCGGTGCAAGTTCGTCGTTGCTGGCCAGCGCCGCCGCACGCTCACCCGAGGTGAGCGGCTGGTCGAATTCCAGGTGCTCCCAGATCAGCGCGCAGAGCGCCGAAGCTAGCGCCGCGTTTGTCGCGTGTAGGGACAGGTCATCCGGCCGGTCGATTAGTACCCGATTTGCGACCAAGGCGCGAATGGCGCGGAGAAGATTCATCCCAGCATCCGTGCAGCCTGCCGCGGGGTACACAGCGCACCCTTTTATCACCAGGCGGCTGCCGGCGTACAGCAAGCGATGCTCACGTTCCATCATGGACCAGGCGATCTCTAGGTGCGCGTGCAGCCGCTCCACTGCGACCTGATTGAGGAGTCCGGGAGCGGCGGTATAGGCAAGGAGCTCCAGCAGCACCGGTAGGAAGACGCTGCGCGCCTCGGGGCCGCACTCCCGGCGGCTCGCCTCAGCCAATAATGGCCGGGCCTCCGACTCGCTCCCACACGTTACGGCGAGCCAGTCGAAGGGCGCTGCGCTTCTCGCCAACTCGGCGCGGCGCAAGAACTCAGTGGCAGGCGGGAACCGGTAGTCGGGCGGCAGAGCGTAGAGGTCGCAGAGAACGTGGTTCAGGCTCCAGCGGTCGCCGACCAGCCGGAACGCGTCCCCCTCCCCGACTTGAACCTCCAGAAGCTCCCGGAAGTTTCCAACCGTTACGTCAGCCATTTATCCTCCGGGAGGATCGGGCATCCGCCCCTCCACGCGAGTGACTTGCGTGCAGAAGATATCGCAGCTGCCATCGCGTGGATTATAGCGAAGTGTCATGAGTAGTTGGTGGACCTGACCGGGGCCGCCAACCGGATCTTGTGCGGTGCGATGGCTTGCAGGCGGCGCCAGTTGACGAGCATGGTCAGTAGCGTGCTTCGGTCTCCTCCAATGATTACAATCGGAAGTCCGCAGCGTGCTCCGGACCGACACGCCGAGGGCACGTTGGTTCGGGGCGCTGCGCGCGTCGGTCACCTCGACGAATGGCACCTACTTCTCTGTAACCCTTTTCGCCATCAGCCGCTTCAGCTCGGCGCGGGGCTTGGTGAACCAGCCGCAGTAGTCCTTCCGCCGCTTCTTCAGCCGCGGCTCGAACCGATCCGGGCGGTCGGCGACCCGGTGGGTGGCGATCGCGTCGAGCACCTCCCGGCACAGCTCCCGCCGGCCGGCGGCGTCCCGCGCGGCCCCCAGCGCCAGCAGCGGCCGGAACGCCTCCAGCGTCTGCACCGCCGCCTTGAAGCTGATCGACCGCGGCGGGATCTCGCGCCGCGCCGCGGCCTGGGCCATGACCGTGCGGATCAGGTTGTACGCCAGGACGTGCGCCCACACCTCCTTCCGCACCATCTCCGGCGTCTTCCCCCGCAGCTCGCCCATCTGCATCGTCGACTTGAGCGAGCGGAGATCCAGCTCGTTGTGCCACCGCTGCCGGTACAACTCGGCCAGCTCCTCCTTGGTCGCCTGCTTGGGGTCCAGGAGCGTCGTCACCACCACCACCGACCGGGTCCGGAACCCCGGCTGCGCGACCCGGACCCGCGCCTCCCGGACCGTGACCGCCTCCGGCAGGGCCCGGTACGCCGCCCGGTCCACCGACCGGATCGACGTCGGCTTCGGCCACCGCACGAGGTGGTCGTCGGGGCCCAGCCGCCGCCCGCGGCGGAAGTCCGCCTTCCGGTTCGCCTTGTTCAGGCGGCTCACCAGTTCGAGCCCCCGCTCCCGGAGGAACACGACGTTCGCCCAGTTGGCGCTGAGCCGGTCGGCCAGCAGGACGTCGCCGGGGGCGAGCACACCCCAGATCCGGCGGAGCAGGCTGACCTCGCCCTCCCCCTTGCCGGCGTACCGGGAGAACCCGAGGTCCATGACCGCCCCGCACGCCAGCGAGATCAGCGCGCCGAGGCGGGCGATCGGGAACCCGACGCCCGGCCCCTGGTTGTACACCTGCGGGTAGGCCGCCTGGTTCGCCGGGGTGTCCGGCATCGTGACCGTGGTCCCGTCGAACAGGTACACCCGCCGCCCCTTCCACCGCCACCCCGGCTCGGCCTTGGCGTCCAGGGACCGGCCGACCGAACACGCCACGGCGGAGAGGAACACCTCGGGCATCCGCTTCCGGGCCCGGCAATAGGCCCCGGTCCGGGCCGAGCACGGCTTGAGGCCCCGCGCCACGCGGTGGGCATTCAGGCGGGCGACGGCGGCCCGGCAGGAGTGGTCGGCGCTGAGCACCTGCCCCAGGAGTACCCAGAGGGTGACGAGCGGGGAGAAGATCCGGTCCAGCCACCGGCCGACGCCGGCCAGCGCCCCCGACAGGAGTTGGTCGGTGAGGACGTCGGTGAATGGCAGGCCGCCGTCCTGGAGGAACTGCCGCCGCAGGAGGGTCGCCGGCTCGCGGAAGGAGCCAGGGTGGTGGTGCCGCATCGGGGAGGGCTCCGTGCCGGTGAGGGGCCGAACCCCATCATCGCTCCGGAAGCCCTGATGGCCTATCCTCCCGCGGCCCCACGGCTTGCGGCCTTGTAAGTGCCATTCGTCACCTCGACCGACGGGGGCAGGATCGGGGAGTACAGCCGCGGTCTCCCCGTCGGCTGGGGTGGCGGTCGCCACCGGTGACCAGGTCGAAGCCTCCGCGAATGACGAACGTCCAGTGAATGGTCGGCTTCGATCTGGTTCGATCGCGACGTGACCAGGCGATCTATGCTTGTCCCCGCGAACGAGCCTTGGCCCTCGCGGCGACGAACGTTGTCGGGCAACTGTCGAAGAAACCGGACGGGTGCGCTCCGGGTGTTACCTCGGGTGCAAGCTCTACGAGCGAGAGACGACTGGGACGTTCGACCAGTGCGGAAAGCCGAGGGCCGAGCGGTACAATACGTTCGTCGCCGTTCGGTGGCCGGGTCGGTGCGGAAGGAGCGGGTTCCGAACTCGAACTCAGTGGGTTTATCCGCACCGCCACCGAGGGCAAGCCGGTCAGCAGGAGATGATCCTACTGGACAGATTGGTCGATTGATCTTTTGTCCAGGGAAGCTTCTCAGCGACTGGCTGTGCGGCCGCGCAGGTGGTACAATCGGCGGCCTCGATCGACTCCGTCGTTGGAGCCGCCACCCCGATTCAGGGAGGAAACCAATGACCGAGGCGACCGGACCCGACCGCCTGCGGGCGCTCGGCGACATGCCCGAGGCGGAGGCCGTAACGAAGCTCCGCGGGAAGGGTTACGAGGAGGCGGTCGAGGAGGAGACCTCCCCGCTCGGTGCCGAGCCGAGCGAGGGGCTCTTCCCCACGTTCCGGAGGCGGAGGCGGCTCTACACCGACACGACCCACGCGTTCGGTCACATCGCGGCCGGCGGCGCGGCGGTGCTCCCGATCCGCCACGCCGGAGACATTCAGCCGGACGCGACGCTCCGGAACGGCCGGATCAAGATCACCCTCGACCGGCTACGGGTCGCGGCCTACCCCGGCGGCGGAACCCACCGCGTCCTCTTCGACTTCGCCGCCAAGAACCAGGCGCAGGGCCAGGAAGAGCAACTCCACTTCAACATGACCTGCCGGGTCCAGGAGGGGCAGGAGGCCGGGTTGATCGGCTACCCGATCTTCGTCGGGCTCAACGTCGGCTCGCAGGGGGTCGACCTCAAGGGCTCCACCGTCAACGTCGCCAACGACGACGACGAGAAGTTCATGAAGTTCCTCGAGTCGGACGTGTTCCGGGGCGGTCTGAAGCTGGCCACCGCCCTCCAGCCGGCGATCGCCCCGCTCACCGGCCTCGCGACGGCGGTGACGAAGTCGATCGCCGGCCGACACCGCAACGTCGAGGTCCAGGACTTCTTCATGGGGCTGGACTTTGACACCGCGGTCCCGACCCGGGCCCGGCTCCGGGAAGGCTCCTACGTCGTGGTTCAAATCCCCCAAGCGGACGAGGCGGTGTGGGACTGGGCGGAGTGGGTCTACAAGGGGTCGCTCGGGCAGGTCGTCCGGGCCGACGATCACAAAAAGCTGGTGCCGTACAACTACCTGGTGTTGGGCGTCAGCCGCTTCAGCGAGAGTGCCCCGGGATGAGCGCGCCGTCGGACGGACGACACGACGCGGCCGGCCCGCCGGGAGCGGGGGCGGACGCAGACCAGCAAGCACGGCACACGGCCGCCTGGCAGTTGGTCACGGCCGGCCGGCACCGGGAGGCGCTCGCGGCCTACCGACCCGTCGCGGCCGAGTACCTGGCGCGTGCCGACTACGACACCGCCGTCAGTTGTTTGGGAGTTATCAGTCAGTTATACCGCTTCCTCGGGCGACTGGAAGAAGCCATCGCAGCCGCGGAGGAGGCGACCGGGCTCGCCGACCGGGCGACCGACCCTCGCGGCCGATTCGACGCCTGGGACGCGCTCGCCGACGCGCTCTCGGCCGCCGGACGGGACCAAGACGCGCTGCCGGCCGCCGAGCGGGCCGCGGCCGAGGCCGACACGACCGGCGACCCGGAGGTCCGATGCCTGTCCCGGGTCGGGACGGGGAACGTGCTCGCCAGCCTCGACCGCAACGCCGACGCCCTCGAGGCGTACGAGCAGGCCGTCCGCCTCGCCCTCACCCCCCACCTGCTCATGCGGGCGGCGACCCGTCAAGAGGCCCTCCGGCTGACCGGGCTGCACCTGACCAACATGGGCCGCCTGACCGACGCCGTCCGCCACCTCGAACTCGCCCTCGAGTTGGCCGACGGCGCTGCCACCGCGGGTAGCGCCCTGCTGCGCAACCTGGGCGTCGTGTACCAGAAACTCGGCCGGTTCCCGGACGCCGAGCGGTGTCTGCGGGCGGCGGCCGCCGCCGTCGCGGACGGGGATAACCCGACCGAGCGGTGCCAAGCGTTCGAGCGGCTCGGCACGTTTCTGGCCCACCAACTGCGGTTCGACGAGGCCCTGGAGTGGCTGACTCAGGCGGCGGTCGTGGCCCGGGAACTGACGGACCCGGGGGTCCGGATCGACATCGGAACGAGTGTGGGGAACATGCTCATCGGGGCGGGCATGCCCCGGGCGGCGCTCCCCTGGCTGGAAGAGGCCTTCGAACTCGTCGGCGACGCGACGCCCCCGGGCCGGGCGTACCGGGTGCAGCGGGCCCTGGCCGACGCCCACAGCCGGACCGGGGACCACGACGGGGCGGTCGTCTGGATCGAGCGGGCCACACCGGCCGCCCACGCCGCGGCGGAGGCCGGCGACCCGGAATGCCTACGGAACTTGGCGTATACGCGTGGACTGATCCACTTCCGCCGGGACGAGTGGAAGCCCGGACTGGCGGCGCTGGCGGAGGCGCGGGACCGGTTGTTCGCGGCATGGGCGACGAACCCCGAGCCGCACGCGGTCGGCCACCTGTCCGCGACGTACGCGCCGCTGTTCCGCGAGGCCGTCCGGGTCGCCGGCCGGACCGACCCGTGGGACGGGTTGCCGTTCATCGACGGGGCCAAATGCGTGGCCATCCGCAACGCCCTCGACCGTACCGCCGGCCGTGCCGGCGCGGCCGAGCCGGTGCCCTGGGAGGCCGGAGGACACGAGGCCATGACCGACCCCGCGGAGCCGTCACTGCCGCCCGTCCCCGTCCGCGGGGTGCACGGGGCCGCGTCGTCCGGTTCGGCCGCCGCCGTCACCGCCCCGCTCGAGTACCCCGTCGAACCCGATCCGGAGAAGAACGAGTACTGCCGGCCGATCGACCGGGCGGAACTCGCCGAACTCCTCCCCGACTCCCGCACCGTTCTGGTTCAGTACTTCTTCGCCGACGACGACCTGTTCGTCGTGCCGATCCGGCGTCGGGAAGGCGGCGAGTTGGCCGTCCTGGGCGACGACGGCGGGTATTTCCGTATTCCCGGGGTGCTCGCCCGGCTCCGCGAGGTGCTCGATCGGCTGTCGCGGTCGGTCGAGGCGACGCGCGCGCACCTGTTCCGAACGGCCCCGGCGGTCGGCCCGCTCCCCGACGAACTCTCCCTCACCCCGGCGTGCGTCGAGTTGTACCACCTGCTCGAGTGGGACGAGGTCTGGGACCTGATCGGGCGGCACGGGGGCCGGGACGGCGTGCACCTCGTGCTCGTCCCGGACGGACCGCTCTACCTGGCGCCGGTACACGCCGCCGCGGCCAGCCCGGGCGGCCCGCGCCTCTACGAGCAGGCGGCTTCGGTGCGGTACGGGCTGTCCCTCCGCACGCTCGCACTCCAACAGGTCATCGACGCCCGGCGGCGGCCGGAGGAGCCGGCCGGGCGCGAGCTGCGCGGGGTCGTCTTCGCCAACCCGGACGCCGGCACGGTGGCGGTGGACGGGCGGCAGTACAGCCGCCGGCTGGCGGGGGTTCCGGCGGAGGTCGCGGCCCTCGCGGCGGCGACCGGGCCGGACCGGTGGTGGGTCCACGGCGACCGGCCGGGAGACCGCCAGGCGACCCGGGACCGCTTCAAGGCCCGGCACACGGCCGGGAACGTCGGGTGGGTGATCGCCCACGGCGGCTCGGGTCACCCCGAGTTCGACGACACCGTCCGGCTCCCTGACGGCTCGGAGGCGACCGTCCGGGAGCCGTCGTTCCGACTGTGCGACGGGCCGGTGAGCATGTCCCGGTTGCTGCGCGACGGGTACGACTTCAGCCGGTGGGAACTGTTCCACCTGTCGGCCTGCCTGCTCGGGGAGCTGAACACGCTCGGGGCGTCCCGGGAGGTTCTCGGCTACACCGCCGTCCTCACGCTGCTCGGGTGTCGCCGGGTGGTGAGTTCGCTCTGGGAACTCGCCGACGGAGCGGCCGTCGGCTTCGCGGCCCGGTGGGCGGGGACGCTCGACCGCGACGTCTTCGGCCCCGGCCGGGCGCGGGAGCCGCACCGCTTCGCGGAGGCGCTGGCGGCCGCGACCACCGCCTTCCGGCGGGACCACCCCGAACTGGACTACGAGTTCTACTGGGCCGGCTACACGCTCTACGGGCTGGGCTGACGCACGGGAGGGCGGGGATGAACGCCGACGACGTCAACGAGGAGGCCGACCGGGCGCGGGACCGGTGCGACTACGCGACCGCCCTGGCCCTCTACCGGCAGGCCGGGGATCTCTACGCCGCGGGCGGGGACGAACCCGCGCGGGTTCGGTGCCTCGCCTGGGCCGGGGCCGTCCGGTACGAGACCGGAGACCTCGCGGCCGGCCTGGACGCCCTGGGAGAGGCGGCCGGCGCCGCCCGTGCCTGCCGAGACCCGCACGCCCTCTACGTCGCCGCGCTGCGGTTCGGGCTCGCCCTCTACGACCAGGGGCGACTGGCCGAGGCGCTGGGCGAACTCCGGTCCGCCGAGCCGGAACTGCCCGCGCTCGGCTCGTTCGAGCTGCGAAGCGACCTCCACCACTCGCTCGGGCTGGTGCTCATGGGGGCGGGCCGGCTGGAAGAGGCACTCGAGGAGTTGACCAAGGCAATGATCGCCGCCGTCAGCGTCGAGTACGCGGTCGGGGAGGCGGAGGCGTGCGGCTCGATGAGCCACGTCTGGCTGCTGCTCGGCCGCCCGGACCAGGCCGAGAAGGTGGCCCGCGGGGCCGTCGAGGCGGCCGAGCGGTCCGGCAACCCGCGGCAACAGGGGGACGCCGCGCTGACGCTCGCAAACGCCCTGCGAATGGGCGCCGACTACGAGGAGGCCTACGCGATCTTCTCCGGCCTCGTGGCCGAACCGTTCCCGGACGCGGCCACGAACTCCCACCTCTTCCAACTGACCGCCGACACCTGCCGGGCGATGGGGCGGGTGGACGAGGCCGAGGAGTTGCTCGACCGGGCCGAGGCCGCAGCGGACGCGCTCCCCGACCCGTACGCCCGCTGCAACGTCCGGGTGACGCGCGCCTGGCTCGCCCACGACCGCCAGGACTGGGCCGCCTGCCTGGACCAAGCCCGGGACGCGATGCACCTCTTCCTGGGGGCGGTCGCGGCCAACATCCGCCCACACGCGGTGTCGCACCTCCTCGTCAACTACCGGACGGTCTTCGAACTCGGCGTGACGGCGGCCCGGCGGCTGGGGGACGCCTCCAGCCTCACGGCCGGGATCGCGTTCATGGACGCGGCCAAGTGCGCGGCCGT
>DASPHQ010000549.1:0-3470 GCA_035629595.1 Urbifossiella sp.
CGGCTGGGCGGTGCCGGACGTCGCCGGCACGGCGAGGGTGGCGCCCAGCGCCAGGAGGTAGGGGAGCTTCATGGGTTCATCGGTGAGTGGAAGGAGGGCGGAAAGCCCGGGGACGGCCGTCTCCGGGCTTCGGGGCTCAAATCACATCAGCGGTCGATCAGTAGCATGTCGGCGGCGTCGAGCGGCAGCTCGACCACCAGGTCGCCGTTGCGAATCTCGAACTTCAACGCCCCGCGCTCGACGCTCCGCACGGCCGCGGCGCGGGGAACGTCGCGGACCGTCACCGTCACCGACTTCTGCGGCGTCGGCGTCCAGTTGACGAGCGTCACGGCCAGCTTCCCGGGCGAGTCGATCACCGTGGTCTCGACCAGCGGCGCCGACACGACCACGGGGCGGAACTCGTGGTCATGTCCGTGCAGGAATCCTTCGACGAGGTGGAACCGGAGTAGGTCGTTAGTCGTCGTGGGGAGGAAGTGGGAAAAGCCGTCCGAGCTCGCGCCTCGGTCCACCGGGCGGAGCGGGAGTGCTGACCTCAGGTATGCCTGCCCGGGAAGGAAGCCGAACAGCGCGGCTTCGCCCTTGCCGTGCGACTTCACGACGATGGCCGGCGAGCCGTCGCCGAATTTGCCCATCTCAACCCCGCCCGCGACCGCCAGGGGTTGCTTCCACGCGATCACCGGAGTGGCCGTTCGCGGCAGTCTACTCCGCGGCCCGATCGGCAGCCTGATCGATACACCGTCGAGCGGCTCGTACCGCGGCAGGTCGTGCTTGGCGAAGAACGGCGTGTTCTCCTTCAACAGGTAGCGCGACACCAGCTGCGGGTCGGCGTCGATCTTGCTGCCGGTGGCGCCGTACAGCCGCGCCGCGGCGGGGTTCTCGCGCTGGAACTCGTCCCACATGCCGCCGCCGCACAGCGCCACGGCGATCCCGCCGGACTCGCACCACTTCTGCAGCGCGTCGATACACCGCGAGTGGACGTACTGCTGCGTCACGTAGATGACGCGATAGTCCTTCGCCCGCCCCTCGATCACGTCGTCCTCGGTCACGAAATCGACCGGCACGTTGGCGTGACGCAGGGCGTAATAAATCGCCTTCCGCTCGTTGTTGTGGAGGGCGAGGCTGAAGTTGTTCACGCCGGTGATGAGGTCGTCCACGCTCGACAGCAGCAGCCCGACCTTGGCGGGGCGGACCTTGCCGTCCATCACGTAGTCCTCAAACGTGCCGGCGTCGTGGGTGCAGGCGTGAATCTGCCGCCACATCGGCAGGTCGTAGCTGTCGACGTAGTTCTCCGTGTACCCGACCGCCGACGGGCTGGCGCAGAAGTAGTTCACCATCTTCGCCCCGTGGCCGACCGCGGTGTAGAAGCTGCGGCGGAACTCGCCCGGCACCTGCCCCGGCGAGTGCGGCATCACGTACATGTGGATCGGCAGGTCGTCGTACTTCGCCCCGCACCGCAACGCGCTGGTGAGGTAGCCGACCACCTGCGGGCTGAACTCGGCGATCTGCCAGGCGTAGTCCTCCGCCCACGGCATGCTCATCGCCTTCAGCTTGAACGTGCGGACGTAGTCGATCTCGGTGACCAGGAAGTTGGCGTGCGGCGAGTAGTTCGCCCCGGTCAGCACGCCCTTCGACTTGAGGTACGCGGTGCCGGCGGCGAACATGGCGCCGCCCTTCTCGCGGGCGGCGAGCTGCGAGTAGTAGTACAGCGGGTGCTTCTTCTCCCCGGGAACGAACTTCACCGCGCCGTCGTACTTCACCCCGCGCCCGGTGAGCCACGCGCCGAACTCGGCGTCCGTGAGCGGCAACGGCGGCAGGTGAATCTCGTCGCCGTAGCTGACGATCTTCACGTCGGAGAGGCCGCCCTTGCGCGCCGCCTCCTGCTTCTTCAGCGCTTCCACCTTCGGGTCCGACCAGTGGGCGACTAATGCGCGTTGCTGGCCGCCGTGGTTCACGGCCGTGTTGTCGCCGAGCGCGATGGCCAGCTGCTTCGCCTCGGGGAAGGCGTCGAGGGCGCCGCTGAAGCCGAGCAGGTTGTACACGAGAAACCGCTTCGGCACCGACCCGCGCTTGGGGAACTTCGCCACCTCGACGTTGAGCCAGTCGAGCACCTCTTTCTGCGTGCGGATCGCCGCCGGCCAGTACCGCTCGGCGCGGATGCGCGACAATTCGGCGTTCGGGTTCACGACACCGGGGATGTCGAAGCACGCCGCCGACAGGTTCGCGGCCGGCCCCTTCACGGTGACGTCCTTCACGACTTTCAGCTTGCCGCCGTCGGGCACCGCGAACTCGACGCGGAGATAAACCTCGCCCGGCGCCTTGCCCAGGTACTTCGCCTGCGGGAACCACTGCGAGTCATTCAGCGCGTCGAGGCACTGCCCGAGCGGCACCCACCCGGACCGCTCGCCGGGCTTCAGGTACTCCGCCTCGGGGATCATCAGCTCCACTTTCGTCCCCGGGTTCAGGAGCTTGACGTGCATGTACTTCGCCGGGTCCAGCACCGGGGCCAGGTCCGCGACCTTCACCGCGCTCGAGCGCGGGCCGTGAATCGCGTACGTGGTGGATGCGGTGTGGCGGCCCGACTTGAGGACGTGCGTGGTCGGCCAGTCGCGAACGTGGACGTAGTACGGGGAGTGCTGCCCCTGGTCGAACGGGGCCACGACCGGCACCACCGGCCACGCCGCGTCCGCCGGGTTGGTGAAGCGCACGAACACGTCGCCGTCCTGGACGAGCCAGCCATCGTACTCCAGGTAGCGCGCCTTCTTCTGCGCCTCCATGCCGGCGCGGTCGTTGGTCAGGCACAGCACGTCCACGTGGCGCTTGGCCGCGTTCGCGCGCGGCTTGCCGTTCTCGGTCTGCTCCGCGGCGATGAGCCGCAGCGTGGCCGGGCCGGCGTCGAGCTTCACGGCGCCGGGGTGCTGCCAGACGATGTTGTCGGTGCCGCTCCAGCCGTAGCGCTCGAACGGCACGCGCTTGTGGTCGTTGAACGCCCAGACGCGCGGGTCAGTGAGCCGACCGCACGAGAACCGGCCGACCACCTTCCCGGCCTGCTCGACCTCCACCGCGAACTCGACGCCAAAATCCAGCGGCTGCTCGTACCGCGCCAGCAGTTCGAAGCTGTCGGCGTAGGGGACGTTCACCACCTGCTCGGCGACGGCGGTGGTGCCCGCGGGCAACTGCTCGGGCGCGCCGAGGCACGCCATCCGCGACAGGAAGGTGACGGCGAACGTGCCGGCGTAATAGTTCTCGCGGTACGGCACGACCTTCCACCCGGGCGACTTCGGGGTGAAGTCCTCGGCCTCGGCGATGAGGCGGACGGGGGTGCGGTCCTGCGCCGGGGCGGGGCCGGCGAGCGCGAGAAGGGCGAGGAGAGCGAGGCGCTTCATGGCGGGCGTCCGGGCGGGGCGCGGGTGGGGTGGCATCGTAACCCGCGCGGCGGGTACGGGCCAGAACCAATCGCGGGGGGGACGCAC
>DASPHQ010000550.1:0-3210 GCA_035629595.1 Urbifossiella sp.
CGGTCGCGGGCGATGCTCGTGGCCGCATACCTCCGTTCGACCGGGAGCCTGCCGCCGCCCGCGAGTTAACCGCACTCGCCCCAATCGGTTGCGACCAGGAGCCGCGGCCGGCGACGCTCCAACAGTGATTCTTCCAGACGACTCAATGCTTCTGGGACTGGGTCCCCCCTTTCCCTGGAAACAAGAACCTCGGCCCGAACGTCACGGACGGCGCGTCGGCGCGGGCACGCGTTCCAGCACGCCCGCGAACCGCGGGTCGGCGCGGGCGGCGTCGAGATCGGGGTCGAGTTCGAGGGCGGAGCGGTCCTTCCACCCGGCGGCGGCGAGCGCGGTCAGCGCGTCGAGCGCCCTGCTGCGGAGCCGGTCTGCGTCGGCGCCGCCCGCCCCGCCGGCCGCGACCGACAGCCCGCACGCCACCTGGAACAGCACCCGCGGGTCGCGCGGGGCCAGCGCCTTCAGCCGCTCGGCCAGCTTCTCCGCGTCCACCGCCTTACCGACCCGGCCGAGCGCCGTCAGCAGCTCGAACTGCGCCTCCGTGTCGTTCGGGTCGATCTTGCCGAGCTCGGCGCGAAGCTTCAGCGCGTCGGCGAAGTGCGCCTTGGCCTGTCCCGGGTCGGCGGCGACGACGCCGAGTCGGTAGTGGGTGTACGCGAGGCGGCGGCGGACCGGCAGACTGTCCGGGTCGGCCTTGTAGAGAGCCTCGAATACGTGGTGCGCCGCGGCGTACTCGGCCGCGGCGGCGTCGCGCTGGTTACGGACCGTGAGGAAGAAGTCGCCGAGTGCGTACCGCGACAGTGCGGCGTCGGCGCGGGCCGCCGGGTGTTTCGTGAAGCGGGCCATTTCCTCGCGCTCGGCGAGGGCGGCGCGGTAGCACGCCTCGGCGGCGGCCGGGTCGCCGAGTTTGACGCGGGCGTCGCCGAGCCAGTCCTGCACGGCGGCACGCTCGACGCGGATGCGCAGGATCGCTTTGTAGTCCGGCGGCAGTGCGGCGAACGCGGCCTCGGCGGCAAGGTACCCGTCCACGGCGGCCGCGGGGTCGCCCAGCAGCATGTCCACGTCGGCGATGAGGCGGAACGACGTTGCCACGTCCTCGGCAGCGAGGAGGCGGTTGTTTTCCGCCTTGTCCCGGAGTTCCTTCAGCTCCGGCGCCGGGCGGGCGGTGAGAATCTTCAGCCGCTGCTGCCGCAACTTCAGCGACTCGACGCGCAGCGCCCGCGCGCCCGCCGCGTCGCCGAGGCGGATCTTCACGTCCGAGTACATGTTGGCCAGCGCCGCGACGTTCCGCTGCGTGACCGGCTCGTCCGGCGCCGCGGCCAACTCGACGCGGTAGACCTTGAGCGCTTCGGCGAGCCACGGTTCCGCCGTCTCGACGCGGTTGGCCTTCAGGTACGTCTCCCCGATCCGGCTCAACGCGACCGCCCGGTTCTGGTTCGCCATCCGCTCCGGGGACAGGATGCGGCCGTCCTTGGTCTTGAACGGGTCCTCGGTCGGATCCTCCTTAATCTCCTCCAGCTTCTTGAGCATGGCCTCCAGCACGGCCAGCCGGACCGGGACGAGTGCGGCCCTGTCCCGCATGAGGTTGTCGGTCTTGAGGACGACCTCGCGGACGGTGTCGAGAGAAATGTTCAACCGGTTGTAGGCTTTGGTCTCACTCGTCACCGCCTTGGCCCGGGCGACCTCCTTCGCGTCGCGGTCCTGCTCGGCCTGGCGGCGTGCGGTGCTCTCACTCTCGGCCAGCCGGTACATCCGCCACGCCACCACCGGCCCGCCGACGAGTACGACCGCCGCCAGGGCCAGCGCCACCGCTCCGACCGGGTTCCGCCGCGCCCACCGCCACGCCTTCTCCGCCGCCGACACCGGCCGCGCCAGGATCGGCTTGCCGGCGCGGTAGCGGTCCAGGTCGTCGGCCAGCGCCGCCGCGGATGCGTAGCGGCGGGCCGGGTCCTTCTGAAGGCACTTCAGGCAGATCGTTTCGAGGTCGCGCGGCACCTTCGCGACGAGCTGGCCGGGCGGCACCGGCTCGCGGGTGCGGACCATGCCGAGGGTGTCCACGACGCTCGACCCGGCGAACGGCGGGCGGCCGGTCAGGAGGTCGTAGAGGATGGCCCCGAGCGCCCACACGTCGGCGGCCGGCCCCACGTCGGTCCGCCCCTCGGCCTGCTCGGGGGCCATGTAGCTCGGGGTGCCGAGCACCTGCCCGCTCTGCGTCTGGCCGCTGTCCTCGTCGAACTTGGCGAGGCCGAAGTCCGTCACCTTCGCGGTCCCGTCGGCGGTCAGGAGCACGTTCGCGGGTTTGAGGTCGCGGTGGACGACGCCGCGGTCGTGGGCGTACTGCACGGCGCGGGCCAGTTGTGCGGCGACGGCCGCGGCGTAGTCAGGATCCTGCGGCGACCGGGCGATCCGCTTCGCTAGTGTGACGCCGTCCACGTACTCGAGCGCGAAGTACGGCAGGCCGGCGGCCTCGCCGGTCTCGAAGATCTGAACGATGTTCGGGTGCTGGAACCGGGCGACGGCGCGCGCTTCCGCCAGGAACCGGGCGACGGCCGCGGGCGCGGCGTGCGGCCCGGCGAGGATCATCTTTAGGGCGACGACGCGGCCGAGCGCCGCCTGTCGAGCCTTGTACACGACGCCCATCCCGCCGCGGCCGAGCTCGCCGAGCAGTTCGTACCCGGGTACCCCGTCGGCGGGGTCGCCGGCCGCGGGCTGATAGCCGCCGGTGAGCGACGGCGTTTCCTGGCCGGGGGTGTGGGCGGCGGTGCGCTCGGTGTCGAGCGACGCGGGGGTGTGGTCGCCCGTGACCTCGGGGGTCCCGGGCGGGCGGTGAGCCGTCCGGTCGGGGTCCGTCGGGCCGCCCTGGCTCGTCGAGGGGGACGCCGCCGAGGACGGCGGCTGGTCGATCGTGCGGTTCGGGTCTTCGGACGGCTGGGGCTGCGGTTCGTTCACGGGCGAGGCTCCGCGGGCGTCGGACGGGTGAACCACAGTCTGACGGCCGCGTGGGGTGCTGTCCACCCCCTGGTCAGGGGGTGGCCCGCGCCCGCGCGTCGGCGAACAACCGCTGGAAGCCGGGGACGCACACGTCCAGCGCGTACCGCTCGCGTACCCGCGCCGCCGCCGCGGCGCCGAGCGGCCGGTACGCCGGCGGGTCGTCGAGCACCCGGCCGACGGCGTCGGCGAACGCCCCGGGGTCGAAGAACGGCGCCAGCAGCCCGG
>DASPHQ010000551.1:0-10310 GCA_035629595.1 Urbifossiella sp.
CGGGCTCGCCCAACAAGATTTCCCTCTGGTACTGGAACGGGACGGGGTGGACCTTCGATACCCCCCTCCGGCTACTGGGAGTGATGGGGACGAGTGGTCCGTGCGGGAGCGGGTCGGGGAGCGGGTCGGGGGGCGGGTCGAGCGCCGGGCAGACGACCCGCATCGCGTGGTTCGGCACCTCGATCTCGCGAACGCTGATGGCCACCGTCGTCGCGGCGAACGCCGGCGCGGACCGCCTAGTCGGGCTGTCGGTCCCGCTGACGTATTACCAGACCCTGTCGGGCTCCCCGTCCGGAGGCGGCTGGTTCGGGCGCGCGCCGCTGTTCCAGGCAAACGGGTACGCACTGTACCTCGAGGTGTCGATGTCCGGCGACGGGGACGCGATGGCGGTCGGCGCGCAGGTCGTCCTGACCCCCGGCCCGGTCCAGGTGATCGTTCCCGCCGCGCCGCCGGTCTCGTTCTCCGCCGGCCCGTTCTCGCTCACCAGCTTCCTTGCGACCGGCGAGAGCGGTGCGCCCCTCGGCGGCTTCGGCCTGGCGCTGGCCATCACGGAGTGACCATGCCCAAGCCTTGCCAGGCCCGGCACCCCAATCCCGTTACCGGCTGTCGCGTCTGTTGGCTCGCCGCCCACGCCCGCGACTACCAGCGCCTCTGGGGGCTCCCGGAGACGGGCGAGCACGCGACCGCGACGGAACCCGAACCCCGTCGGACCTGCCCGCCGGGACGGCGCCCGCTCCCGTGCGTCTACGAGGGCGCGGTACTGGCCCCCGACCACTCGGACGACGGCGCCGAGGCCGAAAACCGGCACGTCCGAGCGTGCCGGGTTCATTCCCGGTGCACGCGCTCGCTCACGACCGGAGCCGCGCGGGCGTGCGAGGACTGCGCGGAGTACACCCCCGCACTCGCCCCGGAACCCGCGGTGAGGCACCTGCTCTACCACGTGTACCCGCGGCGCGAGGGCGACTGGCGGACGCGCGTGCTCCGACTCCGTGAACGGATCAAGATGTTCAACGGACGACGGGTGGTTGCGGTCGCCCACGACGGGACGACCGAGCACCCCAATCTGGTGGAAGACGCCCTGAAGGGCACCGGGTGCGAGGTGATCGCGGTTCCGAACGACCCGAACCGCCGCGAGGTTGCGACCTTCCTCCCGCTGTTCGCTCGGGTCGCCGCTGACGCGGCACCCGGCCACGCGACCCTGTACGGTCATGCGAAGGGGGTTACCCGGCCCGAGACGTCGACGGCCGCGAGATGGGCGGCGGCGCTGGAGGAGGTACATCTGGACCATTGGCCGGCGGTCGCCGACCGGTTGCGGCGGTTCCCGATTGTCGGCGCGTTCCAGAAGCGCGGAGCCGGGTGGATGCCGGAGGAGAGCCTCTCCGACTGGCACTTCAGCGGGTCGTGGTTCTGGGTCCGCAACGCGGACCTGTTCGCCCGCGACTGGACCCGGATCGACCGGTTCTGGGGCGGCATCGAATCGTACCCGTCGCTCCACTTCGCCCCCCACGAGGCCGCGAACCTCGTGTGCGGCGGCGCGGTCCCCGACGTCAACCTGTACGACCACGCGTTCTGGGAACGGGCCGTCGAACCGGCCCTGGCCGCGTTCCGCGCGGCGAACGCGGTTCGCGAGCCGGCCGGACCGGCCGCGGCGCCGCGGTGGCTGAACTTCGGGTGCGGCCCCCACTACGCCCCGGGTTGGCTGAACGTGGACGTGGTCGAAACGCAGACGATTCGCCCCGACGTGGTGGTCCCGGCGCGCGGCCCGCTCCCGTTTCAAGCCGGGGCGTTCGACCGGTGTTACATGAGCCACGTGCTCGAACACGTCCCCTGGGACGACGTGCCGCAGGTGTTGGCCGAGGTGCGGCGCGTGGTGCGCCCGGGCGGCGAAGTGCTGGTCGTCGGACCGGACTTCGCGCGCGCTCTCGAACGCCTCCGGGCGGAGCCGCACTCCGCGGACGCGGTCCGGCAAGTTTGGGAGGTGACCGAGGACGACTCCCACTACCAGCGGAACGAACCGACCTTCGACTGGCCCGGGGCGCGGCACTACTGGAACTGCTACGAGGAACGCGTGCACCGGTCCCTCGTCCGCGCGGGCTTCGCCGAGGTGCGTGCCCTCCCGGTCGAGCCGAAGCCGCCGCTCACGGACTGGCCGGTGGTGTGCTACGCGACGAACCAGTGTGCAGTCCACGGGAGGGTGCCGTCGTGACCTGTTCCGACAGCCCGGTGCGGTGGTGGTGCTGGGACGGGTTGGTGCCGACACTCCGCGCGGTCGACGTGCCGCCGCGCCGGTGGACCGGGTGGGAGGTGACCTACGACAACGACCTCGAGCGCAACAAGCGCGCGGCGCGCCGGCTCGCCGACCTGCCGGCGCTGCGCCCCGCGCTCGACGCCCTCCGCGCGCTCGGCGCGGACTGGGCGGACCGGCTCGGCTACCCGGTTGAGGACGACCCGCTCCTGCACGGGGGCGGGCTCCACGTCACCGGTCCGGGCGGCTACCTGACCACTCACTTGGACTACGACCGGCACCCGCACCGCCCCGTCTGGCGGAAGGCACTAAACGTCATCGCGTTCCTCCACCCGGAATGGCGGGCCTCGTGGGGGGGGGACCTCTACCTCGCCGACCCGCTCGGCGTTCCCGTGCAGTGCTTCCGCCCCGAGCCGGGTCGGGTCGTGGCATTCGAGTGCACCGACCTGAGTTATCACGGGGTCCTGCCGACGGCACCGGACGCGGCCGAGCGGGTGAGCTTGGCCGCCTCCATGCTCGCCCCCGCCGGGCCGCAGAACACCCGCCAGCGTGCCCTGTTCATCCCGAACCGGGGCGGTCGGCCTGCGGTCGGGTGACGGACCGCGCGTGTCCGCCGGTACGGGTTGAAATCCGTGCGGTGCCGAGGACGTACAGTTCAAGCCCGTCGCCCGGAATCGCCAGCAAGCCGATCAGTTCCACGACGAGCGACGGTGTGGTTGGTGCGCCACCCGCTCGTACGCCAACGACCTTGATGACCTGCCGGGTGAGTCCAACAGCACCGGTCTCGGCCGCCACGACACCTCCCGGAAGGAGATCGGCACCGGTCGGAAGGCTGTCGGGGATGAGGAACACCTTGCCGACGGCGCCAGTCCCTGGGAAGCTGATGCTCGGAGCGCCAGACGGTCAAGTGTCGGAGGCGTTGGGCCGAGGCCTCTGGGCCAGCCTGGGCTAGGTTTGCTGCCGGCGATTCGCGACACTATTGCGACCGGGTATCCGTCGCCGAGTCTTCGAGGTGAGGAGAGCACAAAGTGCGTGGGAATCGAGCCCTCGACTCTTTCATGCTGTCAACTAGTTGTGCCTGAACGAGCAATCCAAGAAAGCAAAATTCTCTTGACCGAATCGCTACAAATCGCTGGATAATCAGGCTTTCGAGTTACCCGGGAGGGATTCGAACCCCCACGCAGAGAACCAAAATCAACAGGGCACTGTTTTGAGCATCCCCAAGGAAGCACAGCGAATCCTGCTCATCGCCTTGAAATCGCAGCGTTTCCGTATCATCGGCCGTTAGGCACTCGTAGTCGTCGCTAGGCAGGTTTCGGCCCTGCCGGGCGTTCATTTGCGACCCTATTGCGACCCGAATCCGAGCAGCCGCGGGCCATCCGTGTTGGCCGCCGCGCGTCATCGTGTAGCGTGACGCCGCGGGCATAGCTAGCGACTATTCCGTGGGGCTATCTCCAAAGGACGCGCCCGGCCGAGGTATTTCTTCTCCAGGCGAAGCAGGGTCTGGCGTAAGTCGTCGGACTGTGCGACCAGTTTGTCCTGACACAAACTGTGCGTGAGCCGCTCGACCGTCGCACCTGCGCATTCGAGGTACCAGGACAGGCCGGCGTGGTCGTTCAGCTCCTTCCATTTGCTCATGACCTCCTCGCCGAACCGCGCCCTGCGGGCGGGTGAGCGATCGGGTGAGAACGGCGCGTCGCCGGCCAAGGCGTTGTGGAGGAACAGGCCGATGTACAACTGCCCCCACAGGGTCTCCAGGTACTGGCGCCGGGCCTGATCCTTCGCGATGTTGTCGAGGCCGGAACTGATCGCGGCGAGCCCCGCCGCCAGGTAGGATTCCCGGGCGTTCTTGTCCTCCTGGCCTGCGCGGCGGTGGAACGACCACGCGAATAGTTCGTGCCGCAGCTGAGCGCCGAGGGCGTAGTACCAGGTGTACCACCAGACGTTGCGGTGGGAGCGGAGGAGGGCGTGTCCCGCCCGGGCGAGGGCGTCCTGGGCCCGCTTCAACTTGTCCCGCGGCGACGTCTCGGCCCCCCCGTCCGGCAGCCGACTCTCGCAGTCGGCGTAGAGCATCAGGAGCTCCGTCTCCATGAGTTTGCACACGGCCGGGGCCAGTTCCGTTGCCCGCTGCCCCTCCAGGCGGGTGGCCTTGGCTGACGCCTGGCGGATGAACTCCAAGGCCTGGGTGAACTCGCGGCCCCACGCGGCCGGCGTGGGCTCGTCACCCGGCCTCGCCAGGAGGACCCGGCTGTGGGCGCGGAGGTACGCCACGCGGCACTGGAGGGCCTCGATGTAACACCGGTAGCGCTGGTAGAAGGAGTTGTCGGCCCCCCCCATCGGCCGCGCCGGCGGGTCGCTCTGGAGGTACTCCTCCAGGAGCGCCTGTGCGGCCTCGTACGCCCGCTCGGCCTCGCCCAGGTGCCACTCGACCTCCTCGCGGGGGTAGTCCCACAGCCGGATCTGCTCGAGGTGGAGGGTCATCAGGCGGTAGTGGCAGCGGACCTGCATGTTCATCAGGTCCCGGTCCCGCGAGTGCTTGGCCGGTTGCTTCCCCGCACCCCGTGCCTTCTCGGGCTTGTCCGCCGCCCCCACGTCCTTCAAGATCTGGCTCAGCAACTCCGACGCCTCGCCGAACTGGCGGAGTCCGCTCAGGCACACCGCGATCTGGAAGATGTGGTCGAGCAGCCGCCGCCACACGGGCGCGGGGAGACTGCCGCGGTCCCGGTCGGTCAACACGTGCATCAGACTCTTGCTGAGGGCGGAGTACTCGCACCGGTCGAGCTGCTCCACCCTCGTCTCAACGGCTCTGGCGCGGGGACCCGTCGTTCCGCCGTGCCCGTCCTTGTCGAGTCGGTGGCCGATCTGCTGCAGCCGAATGCGAATGCACCCGCGGAAGTCGGCGGCGTGGCGGCGGACGTCGGCCTCCAGGTCGCACAGGGCGCGGCGCACATCGCGGGCGTTGTCGTCGAGCGGCGGCGGATAGATCATGACGAAGTCGTAGGTTCGCAGCCGCTTCAGCCACCGGACGAGCAGCCCGGCGTGGCCCTGGGCGAGCAACCGGCCGTGTTCCTGCGCCAGGTGGGAGATGAGCAGCCGGAGCCGCCCCCCGGCACGGACCTGGTCGGGATGGTGCAGGGACCCGAGGCGGTGGAACACGCTCTCGATGAAGGCCGTCGCATCGTCCGAGGGGAGAAAGACTTTCTCGTGGTAGGCGATGGCGATGAGGTCGTGGAGGTTGGCCAGTGCGGCCTGCACCTCCGGGTTGGTGCGGGCCCGGCCCACGGCCTCCCGGTAGACCCGGTCGCGCACCGCCCGGGGCATCCGGTAGAAGCCCCCGTCCTGGCGGATCAGCAGCCCCTTTTCGCCGAGCCCCGCCAGGAGTTTCTCGACCTCCCACCCCGCGTCTGCCCCGACCGAACCCATCCCTCCGGCGGACGGCCTCGCGAGGAGGGTGCCGATGGCCCGACGGACGTCCGTGTTCTTGCCCAGGTATGCGAGTAGGGACTGGCTGCGAGGTCGGCGGAAGGCCGAGGCGAGGAGCAACAGACCCCGGGCGTCGTCCGGTAAGGCGGCCCGGTCGGCGTCGTCGGGTGGCCGCCGGTTCGCGGTCACGGCCGGCTCCTCGAAATCGGCCGCGGGCAGATCGTTTGCCAGGGCGACGAACTCCTGTTCGCGCGGGCCGGCCGGCGCCCGTGGGGCGTAGGCGATGGCGAGCCGCGAGGTGCCGAACTCCTTGGCGTGGCGGAGCAACTCGCAGAGGAACTCGAACACCTTCTCGCGCTCCGTGGCGCACTCGGCGAACAGGTCCCGGCGGACCGCCCGGAGTTCCGGAGGCGAGTCCCCCTCGTCCGGTTCGATGTGCGACGTCCCGAACTCCTCGAGGGCGTCCAGGGCGATCAGGTAGTTCCCGCGGCCCATCGCTTGGAGCAGCCGGGCGAGGCGCGGGTCCCGCCGGTCGGGGCTGGTCTCGTCGTAGGCGATGTCTGACAGAACGGTGGGGGGTAGGGCCGGGTCGAACCGCCGGAACTGGGTCAGGATCATCTGAACGAACGTGTCGAGGCTGTCGGCCTCCTCGGCGTCGGCCCGGATGATGTCGTAACTGGCGCACAGCGTCTTGTGGTATCGGGCCAACCTCGCCGACTGGCTCGCCGGGTCCGACACGCCCTGAAACACCACCGCCGGCTGATTCCTCGCCCGGATCTCGCGGGCCACGGCCTCGTCCGGCGGCTCGACCCGCGGCGGCACCTGGGGGATGGCGCGATAGGGGAGGGCGCTGACCGGGTAGGGATCACGGAGCTCGTGGAACGCCCGGAGGTGTCCGTAGAACTCGTGGAGGAACAGTTCCTCGTCGTCGTACAGGACGTACCCGACCGTCCCCGTGGCGGCGCGCAGCACCTCGGCCGGAGGGCGGTGTCGCGACACCCACAACACTTTCAAGTCGCGCCGGGCCGACGGGTCGTCGGCCAGTTCGGCGACGAGTTGCAGCACCCGCCGGTCGCCGTCCTCGCCCAGCACCACCAGCAGGGCCGACTTGGGCAGGTACTTCTTGAACACCTCGAGGCCGCTGCCGTGCAACCGGCGGGGTTCGTGGAGAAGCTGATCCGGCGTGGTGTCGTAGAGCTTCACCACCTTGACCCCGTCGCGGACCGCCTCGTCCAGGGCGTCCGGGACGGCGAGGAGCCCGGAATCCGGAACGGCGAGCCGGTGCGCGGTCACCTCCTGTTCCTTCAGGACCTGTTCGAGGAGGTCGTCGAGGGATGTCGTCAGCAGTAGCCGCCAGTTGAGGAGCCGGGTGAGAAAGGCGACGAAGGCGTGACTGGTGGACGACTGCAGCCCGTGGAGCACCTCGTCGCGGAACCGGGCGACCAGTTTGGCGGCGGCCACCGCGTCGGCACCGCTACCGAGGGTGAGGTTGTAGAAGACCTCGCGCCAGTCGGCCGCGTCCGTGCCGGGTACGGCCGGGAGTTCGACTTCGGCGTGCAACTCGCGCGGGTCGGGCCAGCCGTTGCGGTCGAGCCACTCGTGGTACGGCCCGGCGTCCTGACCGTCGATCTTCGTCTTCAGCCGCAGCAGGTAGCCGCGCAGCCGCGGCCCCGAGGAGACGGCAGATGCGACGCTCAGTCGGGCCCCGAGCAACGGCACGATCACCCGCCCGGCACCCACCGCCTCGAGTAATTCCTGGAACGCGTCCTCAGCGGTGATGGGGTCGTCCTTGAGGACGCTCTCCAGCCGCCGCTCGAAGCGGTCCGCGTCCTCGTCGCTGGTGAACGTTCTGGCGAGGTGCTGGTGCCCCTTTCCGGTGGCGGGGTCGGCCGGTGCGTACCACCGGACGATGGACCGCTGTCCGTCTTTGGTGCGGGACCGGCTGACAGACTTTCTTGCCATGATCGATCGACCCCTTCCCCGGGCGGACCGAGACGCCCGTGAGCCCGACTCACCCGGTTTGCTGCGCGTGGGGCACCGGCACCGGCGGGGCCAGTGATCGCCCCGACATGCTCCCGCGCGCAGAGGGCAAACGGAGTACCCTTTTTTCCGACCGGTTCCGCTACTCTACGGAGAAGCGTCAAAAAGCGAACGTTGCGATCCTTCAACTTCGAGAAGCCGTCTCGCACTGCGCAGCAGCCATGTTAAGCGCCACTTTTTCAACTCAGACGTGCCGAATGATCGCCAAATCGCCCGTAACAAATCGGGAACGTACCGAAAACTGCACTTGACACGGTGTAATCGTTCTTTATCGTAGAACCGAAACAACTGTCGCAATCGTCACCGTTCGGCTACTTCGGAGTCTACTTCATCGATTCTTCACCGAGGAGATGCACGAATGTCCACGATCACCTTGTCAACCCCGTCCCCTGCGTCCAGCCTCAAGCCGACTGCAACCGTGGCTCTCGGCTCGCTCCTCATGGTCGCGGCGGTCGGCCTCGCCGTGTGGGTTCAGCAACCGTGGACGGTCGTGCTGCCCGTTGCGGTGGTCGTCCTCTACGCGCTCCTGGCGCTCGCCGAGGAGCGGCACGACCATGACACCGTCGCCGCGATCGCGGTCCGCGTGCACCTGCTCGGGTTCCTCGCGGCCTTCGCGGCCGTCGGCTTCTTGGCGCTGTTGATCCCCGAGTCCGGCGCCCTGCGCGGCGCGGCGGCCCTGCGCGTCGTCGCCGACGGCATCTGGGCCACTCTCACCGGCGTACTCCTCGCTCTCGTCATCCGCACGTACGCGTCGTCGCTCCCCGCCGGCCCGGTCGCCACCGCGGTGCACACGGCGGGTGCCGCGGGCGCCGCCGAGCTGGCCGCGATTCGAGAGGAGCTGCGCCAGTGTGTGGCGGCCGCCTTCGCGGTCTTGCGGGACACGGTGGGAGAGTCCGCCGCTCTCGTCCGGAAGTACTCGGAGGAGATCAAGGGGCTCGACCGGGCCTACCTCGGCCTCGGGACCACCGTCGGCCGGTTCGGGCAGCAGCTGCAACTGGCCGGCGCGCAGGCCGACGACTTCCGCGAGCAGGTGGCGAGCATGAAGCGGGCGGTGTCGGAATTCGAGCAAGTGCTGGAGGACTTCGAACGCCTTTACGAGGCCCGCCTCGACGAGCGCATCCTACCGGAGGGCGTATCATGAACCGGAACCACGTCGAGCCCCTGACACTTTTGAGCCTGACGGACTTCTTCTTACTCCTTGCGGCGGTGGGGTTCCTCGCCTCGTGGGCGGCGCCGGCCGACGCACCCCCCGGCCCGCCCGACCCCAGCCTGACCGGCCCGACCTGGGCTCAATTCCACGCGGCCGTGGAGGCGCAGGCCGCGCTCGGGGCGAAGCTCGCCAGCGAGGAGAAGGTGAACCTGGTCGCGCGGGATGAGATCGCCCGCCTCAATACGGTCGTCGGGAATCACGCCCTGGAGCGGCAGGTTTTCGAGAAGGCGATGACGGCCGAGCGCGCGGAAAACAAGCGGCTGACCGCTGCCGTGGCGAAGGGCGAGGAGGACCAACGGGACTCGCTCGCGGCCAGGAAGCGGGCCGAAGGCGAACTGAGAATCGCGACCCACGAGCTGGCCGACGCGCGGGACGAACTCAAGCGCCTCCGCGGGCGCGAGCCGGGGGTGCGGCGGGAACTGGTTCGCTTCAAGGGCAAACTCGATAAAGTCGTAATTGTGTTGGATTGTTCCGGCTCGATGTCGTCTCGCTGGAACACGTCCTGCGAGGTCCTACGCGTGTTTCTCACGCACCTCCCGATCTCGCAGGTCGCCCTTCTCCGGTTCAACACCGAGGTGGTCGAGTTCCCGGCGGAAGGCTTCCTCCCGCTCGCGGACGAGGCCGCTCGCGCGCGAGTTCTTGCCCAACTTCGCGACGTTCGTCCCGAGGGGGGTACCAACACGGCACTCGCCATGGAGCGCGCGCTCGCCCGCACGGGGGCCGACACAATAATCTTATTCACAGACGGATGTCCTACCAACACGGCCGGGGACTTCGACCAGAAGCAGGTTGACGACATCTTCCGCCTCGTTCGCCGCACGAAGACCCCGCCCGTCGTGAACACGGTGGGATTGGGGGCGTTCTGGGACCCTCGCCTTGCGGGCTTTTTGGTGCAATTGTCAGAGTCTACGGGAGGGTCTTTCAGTGCCTTTTGACGCCCCCCTCATCTGGTTCGCGTGGCTGACGGCCAACGCCCACTTGTGGGCGGCGGCCGCCCTCGGCTGTGGGCCGCTCCTACGGCAGGCGTTTCGGAACCGGCGCGTGGTCCGCGGCTTCGCCCGTTGCTGTTCGCACCACGTTCTGGCTCTGGGGGCGGCCGACCCGGACCGCCGGTTCGGGCCGCGGCGGCCGCGGCGGTGTCGGTCGCGGTGGCTCCCGCTGGCCGACTTCGCCTCGTTGTTCCGGTTGATCCCTCGAGACGCCGTCCGCGGCGGGGACGAGTCCGGGGCCGCGATGTGCGCCCGCTACCGCCGGCTGCGCGCGTTCTGCGCGGCGCCGCCTCGATTTCACCCGCTGGCGTCCGCGGTCGCGAGCCGGGTCAACCGGCGGATCGTGGTCCGGGTGTTCCGCAACGTCTTCGGCCTCTCGCCGACCCCCGAGGAGGCGGCGGTG
>DASPHQ010000552.1:0-8513 GCA_035629595.1 Urbifossiella sp.
GGCCTCACCGGCGTCGAATACGTCACGCTCGCCGGCGAACTGTACGGCATGCCGCGCCGCGAGGCCCAGCGGCGGGCGCACGAGGTGCTGTCGTTCCTCGAACTGGACGAGGCGCGGTATCGGCGCGTGGAAGAATACTCGGCCGGGATGAAGCAGCGGGCGAAGCTGGCGCAGGCGATCGTTCACGACCCGCCGGTGCTGCTGCTGGACGAGCCGACGAGCGGCCTCGACCCCGCCGGCCGCGACGCCATGCTGCGGCTGGTGAAGTCGCTCGGCGCCGACCACGGCAAGTCGGTGATTCTTTCGACGCACCTCCTCGCCGACGTGGAAGCGGTGTGCGAGCGGGTGGTGATCGTGGCCGGCGGCCGGGTGCTGCGCGTCGGCACCGTCGCCGAGCTGTGCGGCCGCCGCGAGGACCGCTACCGTGTCCGCATCGACGGCGACCCGGCCGGGTTCCGCGACGACTTGGTGACGGAGGGCGTGCAGGTGCTCGGCGAGTTCGGCCCCGGCGAGTGGCGGGTGAGTGTGCCGAGCGGGTGGACGAACCTGGCGTTCTTCAAGCTCGCCGAGGTGAACGGGGTGGTCGTCCGGTCGCTGACCCGCGACGACGAGACCCTGGAGGAACTGTTCCTTCGGACCGTATCCGCCTGACCCGCCGCTTGCGGCGTTGCACACACCCATGCCCGCGCAAACCGACACCCTGCTCCGCTACCGCCCCTGGCGCGGCACCCTCCACGGCCCCGGCTGGGCGGCGCTGGCGATGGCGCGCACGTCCGTCCGCCTGATGGCGCGCCGCCGGCTGTACTGGGGGCTGTTCGCGCTCGTGCTGCTGGTGTTCTTCTTCTTCTTCTACGGCCAGTACCTCCTCGCCTGGATCCCCGGCCAGCTCGGCGACACCGTCACCGTCGCCAGCGTGAAGGTGCCGGTGGCGAACTTCACCAAGTTCCTCGATCGCCTGAACCTCAACGGCAGCGCCCACACGTTCGGCAACTTCGTGTGGTTCGAGGGGTACGTCGTCGTCATCCTGCTGGCGCTGGCCGGGTCGGTCCTCGTCGGCAACGACTTCCACCACGGCAGCCTGCCGTTCTACCTCGCCAAGCCGATCGGCCGGTGGCACTACGTCCTCGGCAAGTGCCTCGGCATCGGCGCCGTCATCAACCTGGCGACGACGATTCCGGCGATCATCCTGTGGGTCGAAGCGGGGCTCCTGGCCGACTGGCAGACGTACTACGTGAACAACCTCAACCTGCTGGCGGGTATCCTGGGTTACGGGCTGGTGCTGACGGTGTGTCTGAGCCTGCTGGTGGTGGCGACGGCGGTGTGGGTGCGGCAGACGGTGCCGATGGTGATGGTGTGGATGGGCGTGTTCGTGCTGCTGCGGCTGCTCGCCGGGTGGGTCGTGGACGGCCTCCGCGCCGACCCCGAGTGGCGGCTCATCGACCTGTGGAACAACCTCTATCTGGTCGGGATGTGGTGCCTGCAGGTGGACCCGGCGGAGGTGCGGCCGCAGCCGCAGCCGGCGTACTGGCAGGCGGCGGCGGTGGTCGGCGGCGTGTGCGTGGGCTGCTGCCTGTACCTGCGGCGGCGGGTGCAGGCGGTGGAAATCATCGGCTAGCGCCGAGAGTGGCAAGGGGCAAGGGGCAAGGGGCAAGGGGCAAGAGAGAACAAGCAATGCTGCGGACCGTGAGTGACCGAGCGATGTCAGTTGGTGCGGCGCCGGCTCCGTCCGGTCTTGCCCCTTGCCCCATGCCCCTTGCCACTGCGCAGCCGCTGCTGCTCTTCGAGCAGGCGTCGAAGTGGTACGGCTCCGTGCTCGCGCTGAACCAGGTGACGCTCGAACTCACCGGCGGCATCACCGGGCTCGTCGGCGCGAACGGCGCCGGCAAGAGCACCCTGTTGCGCCTCGCCACCGGCCAGCTGCGTCCCACCCTCGGCCGCGTCAGCGTCCGCGGCACCGACGCCTGGGACTGGCGCGCCCGGCGGCTCGTCGGCTACTGCCCCGACGCCGACGCCTTCTACGAGGACATGACCGGTCGCGCGTTCGTGCTCGTGATGGCCCGCCTGTGCGGCTACGACCGCCGCGAGGCGCACCGCCGCACCGAAGCCGTGCTGACGCGCGTCGGCATGGCCGACCGCGCCGACCGCCGCATCGCCGGCTACTCGAAGGGCATGCGCCAGCGCATCAAGCTGGCGCAGGCGCTGCTCCACGACCCCGCGCTACTGGTGCTCGACGAGCCGCTGTCGGGCATCGACCCGATCGGCCGGCAGGAGCTGCTCGAATTGTTTCAGGAGCTCGCGGCGCAGGGGAAGTGCCTCCTCATCTCCAGCCACGAACTCGAGGCGCTGGAGAAGCTGACGAACCACGTCGTCATCATGGCCCGCGGCCGGGTCGCGGCGGTCGGCACGCTGCCGCAGATCCGCGAGCTGCTGAACGACCACCCGGTGTCGGTGCGGATCGACGTGGACGTGGCCCGCGAGGTCGCCCGCCGGCTGCTGGACAACCCCGACGTGTTGGGCGTCGAGGTGGTGCAGGGCGCCGACGGCCCGGGGCTGGTGGTGAAGGCGCGGAACCCGAAGCGGTTCTTCCCGGCGGTGGGCCGCGTGCTGATCGAGGAGCACGCCGAGGTCCGCCGGCTGGAGCCGCTGGACGAGTCGGCGCACGCGATTCTGGGCTACCTGCTCGGCGGGAGCGGCCGCACCTGAAAAGGATGAAGGGTGAAGGATGAAGGGTGAAACCGGCAACGGTGGAGGCGACGCGATGGCGGCGGACGCGGATTCCGATTCATCCTTCATCCTTCATCCTTCATCCTTCCGCGGCCCCTCGCCCCTGGTCGGCTTCTTCGTCCTCGTCGGCCACTCGTTCCAGCGCCACTGGCGCGTCCGGCAGATGGGCTGGGTCAGTTTCGGGCTGCTCGGGCTGACCGTGGCGTGGGTCGCGGCCGTCACCCTCAGCGCCGCCGGGTGGCGGCTCGAAGACCGCCGCAACCGCCGCGTCGGCGCCACCTACCGCGACTACGCCGAGCAACTGCGGCCGACCGCCCGGTACGAGACGATGGGCGCCGACCTGAAGGCGGCCGCCCGACTCCAGAGCTACCCGCCGACCACGCCCACGACGCGGCTGACGCATCCGGTCGAGACGCCGACGCCGCTCGACCCCACCGCCGACGCCCTGCGGTCGCTGATGCTGTCGGTGCCGGCCGCGGTGCTCGGCTCGGAGAAGTTCCGACACGAGTGGGCGTTCACGCACTTCGTCGGCGTCGTGCCGCTCGGGGCGTTCGTCGGGTTCGTGCTGCCGCTGTTCACGCTCGCGTTTGCCAGCGGGGCGCTCGGCACCGAGCGCGAGAGTCGCTCGCTGGTGTGGCTGCTGACGCGCCCGCTGCCGCGGGCGGCGATCTACGTGGCGACGTTCCTGGGCGCGCTGCCGTGGTGCCTCTTGTTCGGCGTCGGCGGGTTCGCGGCGCTGTGCCTGGCCGGCGGCGCCCTCGGCCGCGAGGCGTTCGCCGCGTTCTGGCCCGCGGCCGCCGGCGGCACGGTGGCGTTCGCCGCACTCTTCCACCTGATCGGCGCGACGGTCCGCCGGCCGGTGGTCGTGGGGTTGGTTTATGTCTTCTTTTTCGAGGCGCTGGTCGCGCTGCTGCCGGGAAGTTTGAAGTTGCTGAGCCTGAGCTTTTACACCCGGTCGTTGATCTATAATGAGGCGATTGACGCCGGCTACCCGGCCGCCATGCTGGAGGTGCCAGAGGCGGTGTCGGCGGCGACCGCGTGGGTGGTGCTGGCCGCGGCGACGGTCGCGCTCCTGGCGCTGGGCGCGTGGCGGTTCGGGCGGACTGAATTTCGGGACGACACGTGAGAAATGACCAAGTACCAATGACCCACCAATGACCAAGGACGGAACCGGTTGTCCGGCTTGGTCATTGGTGGGTCATTGGTACTTGGTCATTCGGGGAGTAGGTGAACGATGCCGGCCTCTCCTGAAGCGACCGCGCTGGGCCAAGCCCCCGTCCACGGGTTCCGCGGCGACGCGCCCGACGACGGGCCGGCGGCGCGGCCGCGCGGGCTGACCGTGGCCGTGAGCCGCGAGGCCGGCGCGCGCGGGACCACCCTGGCCCGCAAGGTCGGCGAACTCCTCGGCTGGCAGGTGTTCGACCAGGACCTCCTCGACTACCTCCAGATGAACGACGGCGAGCGCGAGCAGCTCCTCGCCGACATCCCGGCGTCGGCGAAGGACTGGGCCGACGCCCACCTCGCCCGCCTCCGGCAGGCCCGCCGCCTCGAAGCCGACGACGACACCGCCCGCCTGTACCGGCTGCTGTTCGCCGTCGCCGCCCGCGGCGACGCGGTCCTCGTCGGCCGCGCCGCCGGGCACCTCCTGCCGGTCGAATCGACCCTCCACGTCCGCGTCGCGGCGCCGCTCGACACCCGCGTCGCGTACCTCGCGCAGACGCTGCGGATCACCCGCGACGAGGCCGCGGCGGAGGTTCTGCGGCGCGACGCGGGGCGGGCGGAGTTCCTGGCGCGCACCGTGTTCCTCGACGCCGCCGACCTGTCCGGCTACGACCTGGTGGTGAACCCGGTCCGCCTCGGGCTCGAAGCCGCGGCGCAGCTGGTCGGCTGGGCGGTGCGGGTGAAGCAGCAGTTCGCCGAGCTCCGGGCCGACCCCACCGACCCGGACGCCGCCTGATGCCCGGGTTCGCCGCGTTCGCCGCCGCCGCCCGCGGGCTCGCCCCGCGGGCGGCCGTCGTGCTGGGCTCCGGCCTCGGCGGCGTCGTCACCGCGTTCCGCGAGCACGCCACCGTCCCGTTCGGCGACATCCCCGGGCTGGTGCCGCCGACGGTGAGCGGGCACGGCGGGCGGCTCGCGGTCGGCGTGTGGGGCGCGGCGCCGGTGCTGGTCTACTTCGGACGGCTGCACTTCTACGAAGGCCACCCGTGGGACGTGGTGTGCGGCCCGGCCCGCGTCGCGGCCGAGCTCGGGGCGCGGGCGTTCATCCAGACGAACGCCGTCGGCGGCATCCGCCCCGCGCTCGGCCCCGGCTGCCTGATGGCGGTGGCGCGGCACCTCACGCTGGTCGGGCCGGCGGCGTGGCGGAGCCCCGTTCCCGCGACCCCGTACTCGCCCCGGCTGCTCGACCTGTTGACGACGTTCGACCCCGAGCTGCCGGTCGGCACGTACGCGGCGCTGACGGGGCCGAGCTACGAGACGCCGGCGGAGATTCGGGCGCTGGAGGTGATGGGCGCCGACGTCGTGGGGATGTCCACGGCGCGGGAGGCGGAGGCGGCGGCGGCGCTGGGGCTGGAGGCGGCGGCGGTGTCGTGCGTGACGAACCACGCGGCCGGGATCGGCGGCGCCCCACTCGACCACGCCGAGGTGGTCCGCAACGCCCGGCTGGCGGCCGACCGCCTCGCGGCGCTGCTCGGGGCACTCGTCGCGGAGGTGTGACGCGCCGCCGCAACGGACCGGACAGTTTCCGACATTTCAGACGGATTCCTAATTGCACCATCGTTCGGGCTTGGCTAGACTCCCGCTATACCGCGACGGAAGCCGCTCCGAAACACGCTACCCGGCCAGGGTGGCGCTGCCGCGGGCGACGGGGACGAGGTCGAGCCACACCACCGGCGGGTGGCGGTCGGCGGCCGCGATCAGCACCTCGTCGGGGGGCTGGTCCGGGCGGCCGAACCGGACCCGCTGGCCGGCGTTCAGCCCGAGCCGGTCCCAGTCGTCCAGCCCGAGCCGGAGCCGGCACGCCCCGCTGTGGTCGGTCCAGTACCCGTACACGACCGACCCGTTCACCGCCACCGGCCCCGTCCCGTTCATCGCCGCCTCCCGGTTCGAACCGGCCGATAGGTTGGCAACCCGGGGGCCGGGCCGCAAGGTCGGCAGCTGGGGCGGAGGTCGGGAGTACCCCGGACTTGCCCCTACCGTCGGTACAGGTCGCACGGCCGGGCACGGCGGGCGGTGAGGTGTGTCAGGAACTTCGCCCGGGGAGTGAAAAGGTTCTGTCCATACCGCATGGTTGTTTGGCCTTCCGCGCACGACGCGTCCCAGCCTCAAAGGAGGCCCCCTTCAATGGCCTCGATCAGTCTCGGCGAGAGCCGGTGGCGGATGCTCCGCCGGGTGCTCAAGAAGAAGAAGTTCCGCTACGACGACGCCCGGAACATGACCCGGCACGACCAGGCCCATTTCGACTGGCTGCTCGACCACGGCTTCTTCGAGGCCAACGGTGACAGCACGTTCGGCGTCACCGACATCGGCCGCGACGCCGCCGAACTCGGGTTCTACGAGATCCCTTGACCGGGCCGGCGCATCACCAGTCCCCAGTGCCACGAACAGCAGCACAGGGACTCGTACCGCTCGAACCGGAGGCCCGCAGCCTCGCCCCAGGCCCGGCACTGCGCGGCGGTCGGGCGAATCGGCGTCGGCGGGCCGCGGGGTGTCTCCACGTCCGTCCGCCAGTGGATCACTCCGGCCGCCCCGCCCGGGGTCAGTCCCCGCCCGGCCTCCCGGAGCAACCCGATCGGGTCTTCGACGTGGAGGATGTTGAACAGCATCACGTACCCGGCCGACCCGTCCGGGAGCCCGCTCCCGTCGGCGAGGAAGTCCCGCACCACGCCGGTCACGTTCTTCAGCCCCGCGGCCCGCGCCTTGCGGCCCGTCGCGGCGACCATCTCCGGCTCGATGTCCAGGGCGAACACGCGACCGGTCACCGCGCGGGCGGCCGGCAGGGTGAACGTGCCGTACCCGCACCCGAACTCCACCACGTCGCCGCACGGACCCGCGCAGCCGAGCCGATCGACGATTCACCCCGGGTTAAAGAACGAGTCCCAGTAGTCCTCGTCCGGCATCCCGCTCTCGCGCCCTTTCATGGCTCCCCCTACGCCACCTGCACCTCGGCCGGCTGGAGGACGAACTCGTCCGCCCCGGCCGGCGGCGGCGCCACCTTCAGCTCGCGCACCTTCCAGCCCGGGTGGTTGATCGACCCGGTGAACGGCGGCGCCCCCGCCACGTTCCCCACCACCCGCACCGCCGACGGGTCGAACCCTGCCGGCACCGTCGTCGCGTCGCCCTCGTTCCCCGGCAGGATGGTCTCGATCACGGCGTGCCGCCGCAGCGCGTCCTGCGACTTCTTGTGGACCTCGCGCACGGCCTGCCCGATCTGCTCGTCGGACGCCCCGGAGATGTCCTCGAGGAGGAAGTCCACCAGCCGCGCTTCCGCCTGAAGGACGGCGAGCATCCGCAGCGGGGCGCCGGACGGCTTCGGCGGCGCGGCCGGGGCGGGCGGCTTCACGTTGCCGCCGGCTTCGAGGGTGACGAGCTTGGCGTTGAATGTCGGGTCGGTGTTGGCGCGGCCGGCGACGGTGAGCCCGCGCAGGGCGTTGCCGAGGCTCCCGGCGCGGGCCGTCAGCATCACGAACCCCAGAAAGAACACCACCCCGGCTCCCAGCGCCGCCCCGATCGCGTACTCCATCGGCTCCCCTCATTCGCAGTCCGAAAGCCCGGGAACGGCCGTTCCCGGGCTTGGGCATCACCCATCCCGGTAAGGTACGGAAGCCCGGCCGACTGTGCCGGTCGTGCCGGCGGGTTCGGCGGTCGCGGCCGGGCCGGCGGTTGGTGGGGGGGGGTGGTTCTCCTAGAATTCCCGGATACGACGCGGCGCCCGAACCGACGGAGGATGTGGGCCGATGCGGCGGGACGTGCGCGGGCGGGTGGTGCTGGTCACCGGGGCGTCCCGGGGGATCGGCAAGCGGCTGGCCGGGAAGCTCGCCCGGCTCGGGGCGAAGCTCGCCCTCACGGCCCGCTCGGCCGACGACCTCGCCAAGCTGGCCGGCGAGTTGCGCGCCGCCGGTGCCGACGCGGACACGTTCCCCGCGGACCTGACCGACGCCGCCGACCGGCAGCGCCTGGTGGACGCGGTGGTAGCGCGGTTCGGGGCACTCGACGTGCTGGTGAACTGTGCCGGCGTGTGCAGCTTCGGCGAGTTCAGCACGTCGTCGGAGGCGATCGCGCGGAAGGTGCTGGAGGTGAACTTCTTCGCCCCGATCGAGTTGACGCGGCTGTGTCAGCCGCACCTGACGGCGAGTTACGAGCGCGGCCCGGCGGGGTGGCGGCCGGCAGTGGTGAACGTGGCGAGCATCTGCGGCCGGTGGGGCATCCCGTCGATGTCCGAACACTGTGCCAGCAAGCACGCCTTCGTCGGGCTGACGGAAGCCCTCCGCGGCGAGTTCCAGCGGTTCGGAATCGACGTTCTCCTGGTGCTGCCCGGTCTGGTACGATCCGACGACCTGAACCGGCACCTGTTGCGGAACGAGGGGAAGATTTACCTCGACTTCGAGGGGGCTCAGCCGTCGGACGAGGTGGCCGACGACGTCGTAAAGAGCCTGCTGCGGAACCGGACCGAGGCGACGTCCGGGTGGGTGTCGTGGGGCGTGTGGTGGAGCCGGCGGATCTTCCCCCGCGGCGTGCGGTTCTTCATGACGCGCAAGGTGTGGAATCACCTGCGGCGCGAACGCCGGGTG
>DASPHQ010000553.1:0-10278 GCA_035629595.1 Urbifossiella sp.
AAACTACCGTGGTACTTGCCGCCGGTCCAGTATCGGTTTTGGTCGGCGAATACGGGTGCCCTCGCCGGCACGGTCCCGTCCGGCCCGCACGACTGGGACGGTCTCTCACACATCGACCCCTACTACAGCCCAGACGATCGAGCCGTGGTGGTCGTCACCTACCCGAAGATCAAGGACGACAGCCCCGCCCGACCTGTGCCGGTCACGGTCCGATGCTATGACCCAACGAACGGCAGGACGCGGTGGACCTGGGAGGTGCCGGAACTCGTCCCCATGGTACGCTCGCCCAGAGTCGGTGAGTACGACCTCAACTCACCCTTCATCCAGTTCACCTCGGACAGCCGGCGGGTGGCGGTGGCCTGGGTAGGTGAGAATGGCACGATCCGGGTTCGGGTTCTCGACGCGGACACCGGAGGGACCTCGGGCGAGTTCCACGCCCGATCCACAACCGGCGCGGTGCCTGATCCCGGGGGGGTCAGCATCGTCGCGTTCGGGCCGGGCGGGAGGCTGATGGTCGGGACCGCCCGGGTGGCCGTCGTGTGGGACGGAACGGGCGCCGCCGCGGAACAACTCCGGGGACATGACCGGTCGGTGTCGGCGGGGGTGTTCTCGTCCGACGGCCGACGACTGTTCACTCTCGACGGCGACGGGTGGGGCCGGCTGATCCACGTCTGGGACACTGCGACCGGCCGGGAGGTGCTGACGCTGCGCGAGTCGCAGACGGCGAGCCTGAACGGGACAGCGTCCAACGCCTCGGGCGAGCCGATGTGGCTGGACGGCGACCGGCTGATGCTCCTGACGCACGGCGGCGTGCTGGTGTTCGACGGCACCCCGCGAGAGCCACCATGACCGACCTCGACGCGATCGAACAGCGCCTCCGCGCCGGCGACCCGGGCGCGGCGGGGGAGCTGTTCGCCGCGTACCGCGACCGGCTGCGGAAGATGGTGCGCCTCCGCCTCGACCGCCGCCTCCACGGCCGCCTCGACCCGTCCGACGTGCTCCAGAACGCCTTCCTCGACGTGCAGCAGAAGGCCGCCGCGTTCGTCGCCAAGCCCGACCTGCCGGCGTACCTGTGGCTGCGGCTCGTCACCGCCGAGCGGCTCGCGGCGCTGCACCGCCACCACCTCGGCGTCCAGGCCCGCGACGCCGGCCGCGAAGTATCCATCGCGCCCGGTGGCGCCCCCGCCGCCAGCACGCATTCGCTGGCGAATTTGTTACTCGGCCGGCTGACGAGCCCGACGCAGGCCGCCGTCCGGGCCGAGCGGCAACTGCGGTTGCAGGCGGCGCTCGACGGTATGGACCCGATCGACCGCGAGATTCTGACGCTGCGGCATTTTGAGGAGCTGTCGAACTCGGAGGCGGCGGCGGTGTTGGAGCTGTCGAAGACGGCCGCGAGCCAGCGCTACGTCCGGGCGCTGGTGCGGCTCAAGGACGAGCTGACGGGGCTGGGGTGAACGCAGAAGCCCGGGGACGGCCGTCCCCGGGCTTCGCGCCACGATCAGCCGACGAACACCCCGCCGAGCGACCCGGCGAAGGCGTCGAACGCGAACGCCGGCGTCGTCGAGCCGCCCTTCAGGGCCGCGCCGGAGTAGCCGGTGACGCGGCTGCCGGCCCCGCTGCCGTCGCCCACCACCAGGTCCGCGAACAGGTCGCCGTCGAGGTTCTTGGCCGACACCCGCACGCCGCCGCGGTTAGCCTCGTTGCCGGCGAAGAAGTTCGCCACCACCGCCGAGTCGCCGCCCTTGCTGGCGATCACGTCCACGCCGCTGAGCGCCAGCACCCGCGGCCCGCCGCCCGGCCCGCCGCCGCCGATCAGGTCGCCGTACCCGTCGCCGTTGATGTCGCCGACCGTGGCGAACGCCCCGTTGCGCAGCGCCTGCTCGAACAGGAAGAAGTCGTTGAACAGCTTCGCCGGCGTGCCGCCGAGGGTGCGGCCGTCGAACCCGGCGACGCGCGGCCCGCCGCCGAACCCGGCGTTGACGATCAGGTCGGCCCGGCCGTCGCGGTTGAGGTCGCCGACCGCCGCGCGGGCGCCGCCGCGGAAGTTCGGGTCGTCGATGCCGAAGAAGTTCGCCACCTGCGCGAAGTCGCCGCCCTGGAGCACGGTCACGCGCGGGCCGCCGCCCTCGTCCGGGGTGATGACGAGATCCGCCTTGCCGTCGCCGGTCAGGTCGCCGGCCGCGAGGTAGACGCCGCCGGTGAACGCCGCCTCGAACGCCAGCTTGTCGAGGATCACCTGGTTCGTCTTGCCGTCGATGACCTGGATGCGCGGGGCCGACCCCGGGCCGGCGCCGACGGCCAGGTCGGGCACGCCGTCGCCGGTGAAGTCGGCGACCGCGGTGCGGACCCCGCCGGCGAAGCCGGCGAACGGCGACAGGTTCGCCTTCTCGGAGTTGTCGGCGTTGAACAGCCGCACCTTGCCGCCCTCGCCGGCCCCCGCGGCGAAGTTGGCGGACAGCGCCGACGCCGCCGACCGCACCGTCACCGACACCTTGTTCTCCGTGCTGCTGCCGCCGAGCGTGGCGATGCCGAGGTACTGCGCCGACACGGCCCGGTCGCCGACGTTCAGGAACGGCAGGACGAAGGCCGCCTGCCCGGCCGCGTTCAGCGGGGCGTCGCCGACCGCGACCTCGTCCACGAAGAACCGGACCGAGCCGGTCGGTACCGAGTTGTCCGCGGCGGTGACGGTGGCGACCACGCCGACCGCCTCGCCCACTGGCGCAGACGTGACCGACGGCACCAGCGCGGTCGTCGTCCCGATCACCCGCGTGACGGTGACGTCGTTGCCGTCGCCGCCGACGTAGCTGATGCGGTACGCGGCGCCGGCGTCGATGACGGTGCCGCCCTCGGGCACGCCGGTGAAGATGCCGTTGATCGCCCCGGGGCTGGTCTTGTTGAGGAACGTGTACGTCGTGCCCAGCGGCACGTCGGCGAGGCTGATGAACGTCAGGAACACGCCGGCGAGGGTCACGTCGCCGGACACGGTGAGCTGGTTGCTCTCGGTGGGCGAGAACACGGCGTAGACGAGCTCGGCGGCGTCGGTCGCGGTCAGGCTCGTGCTGAAGAAGCCGTTCCCCTGGCTGTCGCCCGGCTGGAAGCGGCCGTCAGTCATGGTGATGTCGTCGGTCCCCGCGGCGCCGCGGAGGAAGGCGCCCTCGAACACGCTCACCGTGGTGTTCGGCCGGGCGCCGCCGATCGTCAGCGTGCCGGCGGTGGCGACGACGGCGGCGGGTTGCGTGGCCGTGCCCGCCAGGAGCAGCTCGCCGGTGCCGACCTTCGTGAGCGTGCCGTCGGTGAGGGCCGAGGTGACGGTGAGGACGGCGTTGCCGGTCGTGTTCACGGTGCGGCCGCCGCTCAGGTCGATGCGGCCGCCGCTGATCTGGCTGGTGGTGGCCACGCCGTCCGGGTTCACGACGATGTTCTGCGCCGGGATCAGGATGCCGGTGGCGGCCATCGTGATGTCGCCGTCGGTCAGCGTGATGGTGTCCTGCGTCGAGAGCACGCCGGTGCCGACCTGGACCAGGCCGCCGTCCTCGACCGTCAGGAACTCGACCGACTCGACCAGGTTGTTCAGGTTGTAGGTGCCCAGGAAGCCGACGGTGACGTCGGAGGTGTTGGCGACGACGTTCGAGAACAGCTGCCGCACCACCGCCGGCGGCTGGTCCAGCTGGCCCACGACCTGGAGGTCGCCGGCGACGGCCGTGACGCCGGCCGCGCCGCCGATCTCGAGCGTGCCGTTGGCGACGCGGATGGGGTCGTTGAGGGTGTTCGGCTGGGCGCCGCCGAGCCGCATGGTGCCGGCGCCGGTCTTGGTGAACCCGTTGATCCCGCCGACCACCCCGCTGACGATCAGGTCGACGCCGGCGGTCGCGTCCGGCACGTCCACGACCGGGTCGAACGGGGACGCGAACTCGAGCCGCGACGAAACCTCGGACGCGTCGGCGGACGTGGCCACGGTGAAGGTGCCGAGCCCGAAGCGGAGGGTGCCGGCGCCGGTCACCGTGCCGCCGCCGTTGGCCGTGCCGAGGGTGATCGAGTCGGCCGTGAGCACGGCGTTGTTGTTGATGGTGACGGTGCCGTCGGCCTCCACCCGCAGCACGTCCACCGACGGGGTGGAGCCGGCGGCGACGATCACGCTCGGGGTGTCGTCGTTCACGTTCCCGTCGCCGACGCGGAGGGTGGCGAGGTCGGTGGTGCCGGTGAGGATGGTGGTCCCGTCGGCCGCGCGGAACGTGCCGGCGAGGGTGTTGTTGCCGGCGAGTTGAACGGTGCCGTCGCCGGTCTTGACGATCCCGTTGGCGCCGACGACCGGGGCGTTGATGAGGAGGACGTTGCCGGCGCCGACGCGGAGATCGTGGTCGCCGTTGCCGAGGAAGGTGAGCGCGGCCGTGCCGTTGATCTGGTTCCCGGTGCTGTTGGCGGTGATGGTCTCGACGAAGTTGGCGGTGGTGAGCCGCAGCGGGGTGGTCAGGTTGAGGATGGTGCCGCCGGCCGAGAAGAGAATGCCGTCGAGCTGGAGGTTCGGGTCGACGCCGACCACGGTGATGACGGCGGGGGTGGCGAAGTTGACGGTGATGGGCGCGGCCTCGCCGGAGTCGGGGATGTCGCCGCCGGCCCAGTTGGCGGGGTCGCTCCAGAGGCCGGCGCCGTTGGTGATCCAGGTGTGGGCGGCGGGCGCGGTGCGGTCCTCCAGGGCGGCGAGGCCCGGGCGGAAGCGGTTCGCCGCCGACGTGTTCTTGCGAGACCCCATGATCGTCCCTCGGAGAGCGTGTGGAAACTTGGGCAACGGGGGTCCAATGGAACGGCGCGGGCGGAACGAAACACGCCGCGGGCGGAAAAACGAAAAAACCCGGCCGCGGGGCCGGGCGAATTGACAGCGGGGTGTCAGTGGGAAGGGTGCCGAAGCCCGGGGACGGCCGTCCCCGGGCTTTCCTCGCGTTACAACCAGTCGTCGCTGACGCCGTGGGTGCGCAGCTTCGCCCGCAGCCGGCTCAGCCGCACCCGCAGCACGTCCGCGTTCTGGCCGAGCCGGCGGGCGATCTCCACCGTCCGGTAGCCCTGCGCCGACAGTTCCAGCAGCTCCCGGTCGGGGGCGTCGAGGCCGCGGCAGAGCTCGTCCACGGCGTCGCGGGCGTCCACCGCGTCGGCCGGGCCGGGGGTGTCGTCGCGCATCCCCAGCAGCACCGACGGCAGGTCGGCGGTGCTGTCCCCCTGCGGGGCGTCGGGCCGCACCTGCCGCTGCGCCCGCCGCCACTGCCGGGCCACCTTCCGCCGCACCACCGTCAGCGCCAGCGCCACCAGCTGCTCCGGGCCGGTGAACACGAACTTGTTCTGCCGCAGCCCCATCATCACGCTGCGGTGGACGGACTGCACCAGGTCGAAGGTGTCGAGGTACGGCCGCAGCGCCGGGCCGAGCCGCACCCGGGCCACGGCGCGCACCTCCGGCTCGTACCGCTGCGCAAGTTCCAGCAGCGCCGCCTCGTCGCCGGCGCGGGCCAGGGCCAGCAGCTCCTCGAACGTCGGCGTCATCCGCGGTCCCCCGGGGGCGCCGTCCACTATACCGACGCCGCGGGGGAAACAGCAGCCGCGTGTTTCGTTTCACCCCGCCCGCGGCATGGGATGGGGTGGCATTTTCGTCACGGGGGTGGGGCATGGCTTCCGACGCCCGCGCGGCCGACCCGGTGCAGGACGCCTTCCGCCGCGCCTGCGCCGACCTCGACCGGCGGTTGCGCGCCGGCGAGCCGGTCGCGGCTGAGGAGTGGGTCGGCGCCGGCGGGCCCCTCGCCGCCGACGCCGACCTGGCCGTCGAGCTCATCTTCACCGAGTACGTCGCCCGCGAGGAGCTCGGCGAGAGCCCGTCCGCGGACGAGTTTTGCGCCCGCTTCCCCGCCCACGCCGACCGCCTCCGCCGGCTGTTCGGCGTGGACCAGCTGCTGCTCGAATCGACCGCCGGCACGCGCAAGAACGCCGCGGACACGCCGGGCGGGAAGGGCGGCGCGCCGGCGGGTCGGGTCGCGGGCGCCTACGAGCTGCTGGAGCGGATCGGGTCCGGCGGCATGGGCGTGGTGTACCGCGGCTGGCACCCGGTGCTGCGGCGCGAGGTGGCGGTGAAGCTGCTCCGCGGCGGCGGGGCCGACCGGCTGGCCCGCGAGGCCGAAGCCGTGGCGCGGCTGAACCACCCGAACATCGTGCAGCTGTTCGAGGTCGGCGAGCAGGACGGGCAGCCGTTCCTGGCGCTGGAGTACGTGCCGGGGCCGAACCTGCGCGACCGCCTCGCCGGCCGCGCCCTTCCCCCCGCGGCCGCGGCGGCGCTCGTGGAAACGCTGGCCCGGGCGGTCCACCACGCCCACGAGCGCGGCGTCGTCCACCGCGACTTGAAGCCGGCCAACGTCCTCTTGGTGAAGGATGAAGGCGGAAGGATGAAGGATGAAACCGAATCCCCGACCGCGGCCCCGGGTTCATCCTTCATCCTTCCGCCTTCATCCTTGTCGCCGAAGGTGACCGACTTCGGCCTCGCCGCGCTCGCCGACGCCGACGGGCAGACGGCGACGGGGCAGCTGGTCGGCACGGCCGCGTACATGCCGCCGGAGCAGGCCGAGGCGCGGCCCGGCTGGGTCGGCCCCGCCGTGGACGTGTACGCCCTCGGCGCCATCCTCTACGAGTGCCTCACCGGCCGCCCGCCGTTCCTCGCCGACACGCCGCTCGAAACCATCCGCCAGGCCGTCCACGACGACCCCGTCCCGCCGCGCCGCCTCGCCCCGCACGTCCCGCGGGATTTGGAGACGGTCGCGCTGACGTGTCTGGCGAAGGAGCCGACGCGCCGCTACCCGACCGCCGCGGCGCTGGCCGACGACCTGGCCCGCGTCCGCGACGGCCGGCCGGTCGCGGCGCGGCGGGCGTCGTGGGTCGAGGTGAGCGTGCGTGCCGCCCGCCGGCGGCCGGCGGCCGCGGCGGCGCTCGCGGTCGCGCTGGCGGCGGTGGCCGCGCTCGTCGGCGGGTGGGCGTCGTTCACACAAGACCTACGGTCCGAGCGCGACGCGAAGGCGCTCGAAACGGTACGCGCGAACGGGGAGCGGGCCGACGCCGTCGCCGCCCGCGCCGACGCCGAGAAGGCCCGCGCCGGCGCCGACCGCGACCGCGACACCGCCGTCGGCGAGCGCGGCCGCGCGGAGAAGCTGCTCGACCGCACCCACGACCTGCTGTACGCCGCCGGCGTCGCGCGGGCCGCGGCGCAGGCCGACGCCAACCCGCAGACGGCCGTCGGCTTCCTCCGCGACCCCGAGGCGGTGCGGCCGGACCGCCTCGAATTCGCCGGCCGCTTCCTCACCACCCGCCTCAAGCCGCCGGTGCCGATTCAAGCGCACCCCGGCGGCGTGAACGCCCTCGTCGGCAGCAAGGACGGCACCCTCGTCGTCACCGCCGGGGCCGACGGGGCGCTGCGCGGGTGGTTCGGGGCCACCGGCGCCGAGCTGTTCACCGCGGCCGGCGCGCACCCCGGCGGGGTGACGGCCGCGGCCGTGACCGCCTACGGCTCGCGCGTCGTGACCGGCGGCGCCGACGGCACGGTGAAGGTGTGGAACCCCACCGACCCGACCCGCCCGACGACACTGACGACGCTCCGCGGGACGGTGTTCGCGGTGGCGGTGACCGCCGACGGGGCGCGGGTCGCGGCCGCGGCCGCGCCGCCGGTGTACGGCCCGGTCCGGGCGACCGACGACGGCACGGTCGGCGTCTGGGAGGTGGCGACCGGCGAGCGGGTGGCCGTGCTGCCCCGGGCCGGGGCGGTGGCGCGGGCGCTTGCGTTCACCCCGGACGGCAAGGCGCTCGCCGTCGGGTACGCCGTCCCGCCGCTTCGCGGCGAAGTGACCCTGTGGGACGTCGCCGCCGCCCGAGCGCACTTCACCCACCTGATCGGCATGTTCCCGACGGCGGTGGCGGTCTCGCCGAACGGCCGCACGCTCGCCGCCGTCGCGCCGTTCGCCGGCACGCTCGCCCTCTGGGCCACGTTCGACGGCGAGCCGCTCGACCCGGTCGCCCCAGGCTCGACCGGGTGGGGTCTCGCCTTCTCCCCCGACGGCCGCACGGTGGCCGTCGGCCAGACCTCCGGCCAGGTCGGCACCTGGTCCGTGGGGACCGGCGCGCGGACGAGCGTGCTCGGCGAGCCGCAGCCGATCCCGCGCCCCGCGCGTCCGGCCACGCCCCTGGTCGTGAACCTCCCGTACGCCCACCCGCGGATGCTCGCGTCCGAAGTCGCCGGGGGCGTCGTCGGCGTGGCCTACACCGACGGCGGGCGGGCGCTGGCCGCGGCCGGCAGCGACGGCGCCTTGCGGGTGTGGACCACCGACGCCGCCCGCCTCCGCCGCGACCTGGACTTGACCGGGTACTTCGCCCGCACCCTGGCCCCGCTCGGCGACGACGTGCTGATCGGCTGCAGCGACGCCAAGCTGCGGCGCTGGAACCCGCGGACCGGCGCCGTGACCGTGACGGCCGAGAACCTCGGCGGGTCGGTCCCGGCTGTGGCGGTGAGCCCCGACGGCCGGCGCGTCGGGGCGGTGGTGTGGGCGAATAAGGACATCACGGTCCGCGTGCTCGACGCGGCGACGGGTGCGGCCGTGTGGGCGGCGCCGGTCAAGGCCACGCCGTTTCGGCTGGCGTTCGCCCCGGACGGGTCGGTGCTGGCCGGGGCGAACAACGCCGACGTGCTCGGCTGGGACGCGGCGACCGGCCGGCCGCTGGCGACCTGGCGCGGCGGCGGCTCGGTACAGACGCTGGCCCCGGGGCCGGCGGCGGGGCTGGTGTGGGCGTCGGCCGGCAGCGCGGCGGTGGCGCTCGACCTGCGGACCGGCGGGGAGGTGCGGCGGTGGCCGGCGGCGGGGCCGTTCACCGAGGCGGCGTTCGACCCGACCGGCCGGCTGGCGGCGGTGAGCCGGCCGGCGGCGAAGAATACGACGGCGCTGTCGCTGGTCCCGGCGGAGGCCGGCGCGGCGGGGCTGACGATCGGCGGCGAGCAGAACGTGGCGTGCCCGGTGTTCTCGCCGGACGGCCGGACGCTGGCGGCGATCGACCGCGGCCGGGTGCGGCTGTGGCACGCGGCGACGGGTCAGGAGCTGCTCAGCCTCGACGCCGGCGGACAGGGTCACACGGCGGCGTTCAGTGCCGACGGCCGCGGCCTCATGGCACTGCTGCAGCAATCGCGGCGGGTGGTGTACTGGAGCGCGGAGCCGTAGCGGGACCACAGTTTGGTGGAAATGATTGTTTCCGCCGCCCCCCCACCGGGTCGCGGAAACATGTCACGCGGTCGGATCGACGGATGTCAGGTCACCTCGCGCGTCGCAGACCCCTGTGAGGGTTCCACTTGCGGCCGGCCGATGGAAATCGGGCCGCGAACCCGTATCACGGCGGCGTTCGCTCATCTCCGGGAATCACGTCATGCGAAGGCCAGAAACTGCCCACGGCCGCGGAACGCACGTCCGGTCGTTCGTCCTGTTCGCGCTCCTGGTTGGGCTGATGGTCGGCTGCGGTCGCGGCCGCCCGACCGCGCCGGATGCCGGGCCGGCCCAGCCCGACGGCGGCAACAAGAACCCGACCCGCGCCGGCGACAAGAGTACCGACGCCGGCCCGGAAACGGTCGAGGACACACTGAAGGCGCTCGCCGGGTCGTGGCGCGTCGTGTCGATCCAGAACCGGCCGTTCGGCTACACCCCCAGCGTCGAGAAGGTGACCGCCCAGATCGAGGGGAAGACCCTCGTGCTGACCCCGGGGATCAGCTTCCTCGACCGGGCCGAGATCGTCCTCGACCCGACGACGTCGCCGAAGCAGTTCGACCTGCAGTTGATCGACCGGGAGGGGAAGCCGCTGATCCGGAAGTCCTTCGTCACGGGCGGGGGCAAGCTCGAGGAGATCGTGCGGCCGCACGATCGGGTGCGCGGCATCTACCGCCTCCAGGGCGACCAACTGACGCTCGCGCTGTCCGACCGCGACAACTTCCGGCCGACCGAGTTCCGGCCGTCGGTGATGGAGAACACGGGCACGTGGGCCACGGTCGGCCAGAAGTCGGCGACGTATGTGGTGGTCGTGGAGCTGACGCGCGGGAAGGCCGACCCGGAGCCCGCGCCGACGGGCCCGAAGACGGACAAGCAGGTGGCGGAGTCGGTGGTGGTCCCCATGTTGAAGGCGATGAAGGCGGGCGACTACGACGCCGCGCTGCGGGAGACGGACGTACCGTTCCTGGGCGGGGTCACGGGGGCGCAGAAGCGGATCGAGACGGCGGAGGGGGTG
>DASPHQ010000554.1:0-6367 GCA_035629595.1 Urbifossiella sp.
CGGCGGTGCCGCCGCCTGGCCGGCGATCCGGCTACCGTCAAGGGGGCCGTCGGGTTCCGCTGGGCGGCCCGGATGGAACGGTAAACCTTCAATGCAAGACGGTATCAGTGCCTGTCCGGGTGGTCGATCATCGCACGCACGGCGGCGTAACCGTCGGCCGTCAGCGCCGCGAAGCCGCGCACCGCGACCATGTTCGACACGAACGACAGCATGTCCGGCACGTCTTGCACCCACCGGCCGATCTCGTGCCACAGCACCTTGTCGTCGCGGCCCAGGTCCGCCGCCGCGGCGGTCATCGCGGCGTGCTCCGCCCGCCAGTGGTCCGCCCACCGCTTCCGCCCCCGCCAGTCGCCGAGGCCGAGGTCGGCTTCCAGCACGCACGGGGCCACCCGGGACGCGAACTCCGCGTGGTCGCCGAGGGCGTACTGCCACACCGCGTGCAGCTCGCTCATGCAGTACGCCGAGCGGAGGTACTTCTCCGACAGCACCAGCACCACCCGCCGGCTGCGGCCGATGGTCAGCACGAACTCGCGGATCAGCCCGAGGTTCTTCAACTCGTTCACGTCCCGCAGCGGGCGGATACCCCAGCCGGGCATCACGGCTTCCAAACCATCCACGAAACGACCGCGGTCGCGCCCCTTGTCGTCCCGGTCGTCGCCGTGGCCGTAGGAGATGGCCACGACGCGCTCGTCGTCCGGCGGCTCGGCCGGGACCAGCGCCGGTGCCGCGCGCTCCGGCTCGACCGGCCGCTCGTCGTCCCACGCGGGCGTGCGGCGGCCGGCGGCCGCGTTCACCAGTTGAACCAGCGCCCGCAGTACGTCGCCCGGCTGGTCGCCCCAGACGCGGACGGCGATCGTGCCGCCGCCGGGTCCGTCGGCGGGTCCGCCGCGCGCCGCCTCGATCACGGCCCGGCTGTCGGTGCGGCCGTCGTACAGGAAGCAGCCCCAGCGCCAGTACGTCGCCCGGTCGCCGTACACCCGCCCGACCCGGGCCAGCACCGACCGCAACACGCCGTCGTGCAGGAAGCGCAGCCGGGCGTTGGCCGACGCCGGCGGGCGGCCGCGGGGGACTCGCCCGGCGAGCACGCGGTCGACCGTGTCGCGGTCCTCCGGCAGCAACTCGGGGGCGACGTACACCGGCTCCTTCTCGCCGCCCGCGTGCCGCTCCCTGGCCTCGAAGCAGATGTCGCACTCTTTCATCATGCCGAGGAAGAGCTTCTGTTCGTTGACGGAGTACGCCTGCCAGGCGAGGTGGGCGAGGTCGGTGCGGGTGAAGCGGCCGTGGTCGCGGAACACCGGCAGCACCCGCGCGCGGTCGAAGACCGTGTACACCGCGTCGAGCGCCCACTGTTGGTCGAGGATGATCTGGTCGCCGAACATCCCGGGGCGCGAGAAGACGACGCCGGAGCGGTGGAGGAACGTGAGCAGCGCGTCCGGGCTGCTGACGCCGCCGACCTCGGCACACAGGGCGGCGAATGCGGCGCGGGGGAGGGTGCGGTACCGGCGGGCGGACGGCTCGTGGTCGCGGTCGGCGGCGATCATGGCGCGGAGGCGGTCGCGGACGGCGGCGCGGCCGACGCCGATCTGGTAGGGCGGGCGCGCGTCGAGCAGGTCGCGGACGGCGAGGCGGAGTTCGGCGCGGAACACGTCGAGGCCGCGGCCGGTGCGGGCGCTGACGGAGAGGGTGCGGGCATGGAGGCCGTCGAGGTCGGCCTGGGGGAGGGGCTTCTCGTCACCGCGGGCGTCGCACCGGGCCTGGACGACGAGGACGACGGCGTCCGGACCGGCCTCGGAGCGGACGTAGTCGAGCCAGTAGGCAAGCGGCCGGTTGGTCATGCGCACGCCCCCCTCGACGACCTCGCCGTCCTCGAAGTCGGGGTGCCAGAGGACGACGAAGACGGCGTGGGCGTCGAGGAAGAGGGCGTGGGAGCCGTGGTAGATGTCTTGCCCGCCGAAGTCCCAGAGGTTGACGCGCACGTCGGCGTCGAGGCCGTCGAGGGTGAACTGCTCGAGCTGGACGCCGTGGGTGGTGGGCACGGTGTCGTCGTAGTCGTGGCCGCAGAGCCGGCGGCGGAGCTGCGTCTTGCCGACCCGACCATTGCCGAGGACGAACAGCTTGACCTCGGCGTCGCGCGCCGTGCCGGCTTCGAGGTCGGCGTAGTAGGCCCGGACGTTGTCGAGCTGGTTCTCGCCAGCCTCGCCGCTACACACGTCCGGGGGCAGGTCGGTGAACTGTGCCTCGTGGAGGTACAGATTCACAAGTCGGGGGAGGAGGGGCCGGAGGGGTGCGAAGGCGAGCCCGCGGCTGTAGGACAAGCTCAAGATGGTGAGATTGGTGAGGACGGCGAGAGGGGTCGAGTCGGTGAGCTGTTTACACGCAAACAGTCTCAGGTGAGTGAGGTTGGTGAGGGCGGCGAGCGGGGTCGCGTCCGTCACCTTAGTGTAATTGAGGATCAGGTAAGTGAGGTTGGTGAGGGCAGCGAGCGGGGCCGCGTTCGTCACCCCGGTGTGACCCAGGTCAAGGTCGATGAGGTTGGCGAGGGCGGCGAGCGGGGCCACGTCCGTGACCCGGGTGGAATTCAGGGACAGGGTGGTGAGGTTGGTGAGGGCGGCGAGCGGGGCCGCGTCCGTCACCCCGGTGTAAGCCAGCTTCAGGTCGGTGAGGTTGGTGAGGGCGGTGAGCGGGGCCGCGTCCGTCACCCCGGTGGAACTCAGGTTCAGGTCGGTGAGGTTGGCGAGGGCGGCGAGCGGGGCCGCGTCCGTCACCCAGGTGTCGGCCAGGTCCAGGGTGGTGAGGTTGGTGAGTGCGGCGAGCGGGGCCGCGTCCGCCAGACCCCTGCACGACGACAGGTTCAGGGCTCGGAGTTCCATCCATCCGAGGAGTTGCGGCGGCAATCGCCTGAGCGACTCAAGTCGAGAGAGGTCGAGTTCGACCTGCCCCTTCGCCCGTGCGGCCGCGATACGCCCAACGGCTACGTCGTAGTCGCGCTCCTCTTCGGTCGGCATCGCAACTCCTTCGGCCGGCGGACGCGGTCGTCGCAGTGGGGCCGCCCGCACCATCATACGACCAGACCGGTCACCCGCGTGTCATACGAGTACCGGAACCCACGTCCGAGGGGCGGAGAGCCCCGAGCCCCGCCACGCGACCGCTGTTTCCGCTACACCATCCGCATGACCGACGCCGCCCCCGACCCGCTCCTGCGCACCCTGGCGCCGCTGCTCCGCGGGCTCGACCGCCGGCTCCGCGCGTGGCTCGACGCCCGCCGCGCCCACCCGCTCACCATGCTCCAGCGGGCCGAGCTCGAAGGCCTCGCCACCGACCTCGGCCGACAGGCCGCCGCCCTCGACGTCGACCAGCCGCTCCTCGTCGTCATGCTCATGGGCGGCACCGGCGTCGGGAAGTCGAGCCTCCTCAACGCCCTCGCCGGCGCCCCCATCGCGCAGTCGTCGTTCACCCGCCCCACCACCCGCGACCCGGTCGTCTACTTCCACCAGTCCGTCCGCACCGACCGCCTCGACCCCGCGCTGCGCCTCTGCCGCCTCGCCCAGCACGACCGCCCCGGGCTCGAGCAGAAGGTGCTCGTGGACACGCCCGACCTCGACAGCAACGACACCGCCAACCGCGACAAGCTAATCGCGCTGCTGCCGGTCGCCGACGTGGTGCTGTACGTCGGCTCGCAGGAAAAGTACCACGACAAGCTCGGCTGGGAGCTGTTCAAGGAGCAGCGGCGGCGGCGGGCGTTCGCGTTCGTCCTCAACAAGTGGGACCGCTGCCTGACCGACGAATCCGGCCTGCGCCCCGACGACGATCTGCTCCGCGACCTGAAGGACGAGGGCTTCACGAACCCGCTGCTGTTCCGCACGACGGCGCGGGCGTGGGTCGACGCCTGTGGGGCCGTGCCGGCCGGGCTCCCCGATGGCGAGCAGTTCGCGCTGCTGCGGAACTGGCTCGAACTCGGCCTGACGCGGCTGGAGATCGAAGCCGTGAAGGCCCGGGGCGTCGGGCAACTCCTCGGGCAAGTCGAGCGCGCCGCGGCCGCGGCGAAGCCGCCGGAGCTGGGCGAGGCCGCGGCCAAAGTGGCCGACGCCTGGGGGAACGTGCTGGCCGACGAGGCGGCGGTGCAGGCCGAGGTGCTCGTCGGCACGCTGGAGCCGTACCAGACCGAGGTGGAGCACCACTTCAGCGTCGAGGGGCAGCAGCGGTTCCGCGGGCTGATGGCCGCGTACCTGCGGCTCACGAACGTGTTCCGCTACGCCGGCAGCCGCATCCGCGACCGCAACCCGCTCACGGGCCGGCTGCTCGGCGGGCGGATGGAGACGCCGGTGGAGTGGAACCTGGGGGCGTTCGTGCAGGACTGCGCGAAGGCCGCCGGCGAACGCGTGCTCGACCAGCGATCGACGGCGCTGGTGAACCGGCTGTTGGTGGACGCCGACCAGCGCGGCTTCCCGCTGGCGCTCCTGCAGGAGCGCACGGCGGCGGTGTCGCGGCTCGACTGGCGCGACCGGGCGACGCGGGCGGTGATCGACGCGCTGGCGGAGGTCGAGCGGCAGGCGGTGCGGCCGACCGGGTGGCGGAAGGCGGTGCGCGGCACGCTCGGCTTCGCGGCGAACACGCTGCCGGAGGTGGCGCTGGTGGCGACCGCGGGGGTGCTCCTGTGGGACTTCTTCGTCGTCGGCAACACCGACATCAGCGCGTTCCGGCTGGCGCTGATCGGACTCGTCCCGCTGGTGGTGATCATCGTGATTCACCTGCTGATCCTGCTGCTGCTGCCGGTGCGGTGGCCGGCGATCCGCGGCGAGTTCCGGCGCGAGCTGACGGCGCGGCTGGAGGACGAGCTGGGGCGGGTGTACCGGCCGATCCCCGGCGAGGTGACGGCGGCGCTGGCGGCCGAGCGGGCCGACGTGGACGCGCTGCTGGCCGACACGAAGCAGGTGGCCGACTGGCTGGCCGAGCGCCAGCAGGCGGCGCGGGTCGGCGAGCTGTACGGGTCGTGACCATGCGCTACCTCCTGCCGATCGCCGCCGTTCTCATCGCCGTGCCGGCGCGCGGCGGCGTGTACGACACCGCCGCCGACCCGCCGCCGCTGCCGAGCCGCTGGGCCGGCTTCCTCCCCGACCACCGCGCCCTCCGCGCCGCCGCCGTCGAGCGCCCCGCCGACGCGCTCCCGTCGCCGTTCCGCGCCGACTACCTCGCCGCCGCGGGGAAGCTCCAGAAGCTCGACCGCCCGCTCACCGCCGACGAGGCCGCCGACCTCGGGGCCGCGCTGCTGCGCCTCGGCCGGCCGACGGACGCGGTCGCGGTGCTGCGGCCGGCGGCGCGGCGCTCCCCGGACCACTTCCGCACGGCGGCGAACCTCGGCACCGCGTGGCAGCTCGCCGGCGACCTCGATCAGGCCGCGTCCGCCCTCGCCGACTCGGTTCGCCTCGCCCCGGAGCAGTTCCGCCGCGCCGAGGAGTTCCACCTGAAGCTCGTCCGCCTCCGCCGCGCCGAGGGCCGCGCGGCGCTGCGCCCGGAGGCGCCGGACGACCTGTTCGGCGTGGACTACGGCCGCCTGTTCGCGGGCAAGCTCCCCGCCGACGACGTGGCGGTCGTGCAGGCGCTGGCGCTGGCGCTCCCCGCCGACGGCCGCCTCCTGTGGCAACTCGGCGAGCTGGCGAACGCCCGCGGCGACGTGCGCACCGCGGCGGCGATCCTCGACGGGTGCGTCACCGAGTTCGGGATGGCGGCGGCGGACCTGCGGACGCGCCGCGCCGCCTACCGCGCCGCGGCGGACGCCCTGGCGAAGCGGCCCGGCCACGACGGCCACCGCGGCACGATCGTCTTTCGCTCCGCACGTCCGCTCGCCCGGCGGTTCGACACGTCGGTCTTGCCGCCGGTCCGGGCCGACCGGCCGAACCCGCTGCCGTGGGGGCTCCTCGTGGACACCGAACTCGGCGGCAAGGAGCCGGCCTTCCCGCGGCACCTCGTCGCCCTCGACGGCAAGCCGGTGGCGCTGACCGGGTTCGTGCAGCCGCCGGGCGACGCGGCGCAGTTCGGCTCGTTCGTGCTGCTCGAATACCCCGTCGGCTGCTGGTTCTGCGAGACGCCCGACCCGGCGCGGGTGGTCGCGGTCGAGCTGCCGCCGGGCGTGCAGGTCGGCCGGAGGGCGGGGCTGGTGAAGGTGACCGGCACGCTGGCGCTGAACCGCACCGACCCGGAAACCTATCCCGTCCGGGTCGTCGGGGCGCGCGTCGGGGAACCGGAGTAAGGCTCCGTCCCGGCGGGCGGTATCCCTTTCGCGGTCCGTTGTTTGCTCGCCCCCGGCGAACCCCGCTAGAATGGGGAACCAGTCCCGCCCGCGTCTCGCCGCCCGGAAGGCCGCCTATGC
>DASPHQ010000555.1:0-2037 GCA_035629595.1 Urbifossiella sp.
CGGCTTTGCGGCGTGCGGGCCGCGAAGCCGCGAGCGGCTCCTCGATCCCGTCCACGAACCGCTTGCATTCCGGCAGCGCCTCCAGGAACACCCGGCCGTACGGCTTCGTCAGCACCCGCGGGTCGAACAGCACCACCTGCCCCGAGTCCGTCGCGGTGCGGACCAGCCGGCCGAAGCCCTGCTTCAGCTTGATCGCCGCCTGCGGCACCTGGTAGTCCATGAACGGGTTGCCGCCGTCCGCCGCAATCTTCTCCAGCCGCGCTTCGGTGAGCGGCCGGTCCGGCACCGCGAACGGCAGCTTCGTGATGATGACGTTCGACAGCGCCTCGCCGCGCACGTCCACGCCCTGCCAGAAGCTGTCCACGCCGAACAGCACCGCCTTCGGCGCCGTGCGGAACTGCTCCAGCAGCCGCGGCGCCGGCAGCCCCGACCCCTGCGCCAGCAGCGTGTACCCGTGCTTCGCGAACCACGGCCCGAGCTGCGCCGCGGCGCGGTTCAGGAACGTGTAGCTGGTGAACAGCACGAACGCCCGGCCCTTCGTCTTTTCGATGTACTCGGGCAGCCGGGCCAGCACCTCGTCCTCGTACTTCGCCGCCGACGCCGACGGGTCGGGCATGGTGCGGAACAGGTGGAGTTCGACCTGCTCGCGGAAGTTGAACGGGCTGCCGAGCTGGTGCGCCTCCGCCTTGTCGAGGCCGAGGCGGCGCTGGAAGTGGGCGAAGCCATCCTTCCCGCCCGCGGACAGGGTGGCGCTGGTCATCACCACCGTCGGCACGCGGTCGTACAGCTGGCGCTTCAGCTCGGGGCCGACCTCGATGGGGGCGCTGGCGAGCGCCACCCGCGGCACCCGCCCGGCCCGCACCTCCACCCAGTACACCTGCCCCGGCAACTCCTGCCCGAGCCACTCGCGCACGCTCGACGCCATCCCCAGGAGCCGGTCGGCCCGGCTCACCAGCTCGATCTTCTCCTCGTCCGACTTCAGCTTCTCCGCGGCGGCCGTCAGTTGCGTCGCCAGCTTGTCGAGCTCTTCGGACAGGCGGTCGGGCACGACGTTCTTCTCGCGGACGCGGCCGGTGCCCTTGGGCTGAATCTGCTGCCACTGGTGGACGGCGAGGAAGAACGTCTCCGCGGCCTGGCGGGTCCGTTCGACCTGGGCGATACTCTCGGCGGTGCCGAGGGTGGCCAAAATCCCCTTGTGCGAGCGCGGTGCGAGGAGCTGGTTCAGCACGTACTCGACGCCGCCCTGCGACACGGAGAGCCCGAGGTGGTCCGCGGCCACGTCCTCGAGGGTGTGCGCCTCGTCGAAGATGACGACCTGGTAGTCGGGCAGGAGCCCGCCGCCGGAGCGGCGCAGGGCGAGGTCGGCGAAGAACAGGGCGTGGTTCACGACCAGCACGTTCGCCCCGAACACCTGTTTGCGGGCCTTATAGTAGAAGCACGTCTCGTGCGTGGGGCACTTCCGGCCGAGGCAGTTGCCGCCTTCGCTCTGCACCAAATCCCAGACGCTCTCGAACGGCTGGAGCGGCAGGTCGGACTTGCTGCCGTCGCGGGTCTGGCGCGACCAGCGGCCGATCTGCACCAGCTGATCGACGGCGCCGGGCGTCTCCAGCAGCGAGTTCATCTTCGTCTGGGCGGTGTGGAGGCGGCGGAGGCTGAGGTAGTTGCCGCGGCCCTTCACCAGCACCGGCCGGAAGTCGAACGGCAGCGCCTTCTGGAGGAACGGCAGGTCCTTGCGGACGAGCTGTTCCTGAAGGCCGATGGTGTGGGTGGAGACGACGACCTTGAGGTCCTTCTTGGCGGCGGCGAGGATGGCGGGGACGAGGTACGCGAAGCTCTTGCCGACGCCGGTGCCGGCCTCGACGAGGAGGTTGTGCTTGCCGTCGACGGCGGCGGCGACGGCCTCGGCCATGTCGAGCTGCTGGGGGCGCGACTCGAAGCCGGGGTAGTGCCCGGCGACGAGCCCGCCGGGGCCGAGGATGGACGCGATGGACATGGGGTGATTGTGCCAGCGCCGGCGGGGCGAGGGGAAGGCCGGTT
>DASPHQ010000556.1:0-3180 GCA_035629595.1 Urbifossiella sp.
TGGCGTTCAGCTCCGTGCTGCGAAAGTTGAACCCGGGGTGCGCGAAGATGAAGTCCGGGTTCAGGTCCGGGTGCGCCGCGACGTGTTCCGCGCGCCGGCCGGCGTCGGCCAGTTCGCGGACCATGCCGTGGCCGCGGAGCATCCGCACGCACTCGTACAGGTCCGCGTCGTCGGTGCACACCATCCCGCCTTCGATGGTGCTGAGGTGGTGCGCGTAGTAGAACGAAAAGTTCGACGCCCGCCCGATCGTGCCGAGCTTCCGCCCCTCGAACGTGGCCCCGTGGCTCTCGCACACGTCCTCCAGCAGCGTGACGTTTCGCGCTGCGAGTTCGTCGACCAGCCCGCGGGTGAGCCCGTTGTAGCCGAGGACATGCGTGAGGAAGACGGCCCGCGTGCGGTCCGTGACCTTCGCCAGCACCTGGGCGTTGTCCATGCCGAGGGTGCGCGGGTCGATGTCCACGAACACCGGCGTGAACCCGCAGTGCAGCACCGCGGCGATGTCCGACACCCACGTCAGCGTCGGCACGATGACCTCGCCGCCGGTGCCGTGCAGCTCGCGCAGCGCGGCCAGCGTCACGAGGTTGGCCGAGTTCCCCGAGTTGACGAAGACGCTGTGCTTCACCCCGAGCCAGGCCGACCACTCCTCCTCGAAGGCGCGGACGTTCTTCCCCGCGGTGAGGATCGGGTCGTCCTGCTGGAGGTAGCGGCACAGCGCGTCCAGGTCGGCGCGGGCGATGTTGTTCCGCATCAGCGGCCAGTCGAGCCCGGCCTTGCGCGTGCTGGTCGTGCTCGGCATCAGAACGGCCCCTTGAATTCGATGCTCTTGAGGTCCGCCCGCTCGGCCGGGAGCCAGCCGCAGGCGCGCTCCTCCACCAGGTCGCGCGCCGCCGCGGCGACGGTGCGGGCGTTCGGGTAGAACAGGTCTTCCAGGTTCGGCGCCGTCGGGCACGTCGTCGGGGCGAAGCCCATGCGCTTCAGTCGCAGGTCGCGAATGCCTTGCAGTCGCTCCGCGACTTGAGCGGTGATTTCGGCCGCCGCCCCGCAGTTCGTCCAGGCCGTGTCCACGACGATCAGTCGCCCCGTGCGTTCGACCGACTCGCAAATCGTGTCCATGTCGAGCGGGCTGAGCCAGATCGGATCGATCACCTCGGCGTCGATGCCGACGTCCTCCAGGTACGCCGCCGCCCTCAGGCACTCGAGCTGCATCGACGAGATGCCGACGAGCGTCACGTCCGCCCCGCGGCGGGTGATGCGGGCCTTGCCGGGCTCGACGGTGTACGCGCCCTCGGGCACCGGCCCCTTCGTGAAGTGAAGGAGGCGGTGTTCGACGTACAGGACCGGGTTGTCGTCGCGGATGGCCGCGGCGAGGCAGCCCTTGGCGTCGTAAGGCGTGGCGGGGGCGACGACCTTGATGCCGGGGACGTGCATGAACATGCCGTGCAGCCCCTGCGAGTGCTGCGCCCCCTGGCCCCAGCTCTTGCCGATCATCGCCCGTACGACCAGCGGCACGCTCACGCGGCCGCCGTACATGTAGCGACTCTTCGCGGCGACGTTGAGGAGCTGGTTCATCGCCAGCAGCAGGAAGTCCATGCGGATGTGGACGTGAACCGGCCGCAGGCCGGCGAGCGCCATGCCGATGGCGGCGCCCGTCATCGCGTCCTCCGACAGCGGCGTGCCGAAGCAGCGCTCGGGACCGAACCGCTCCGGGAGGCCGCGAGTCGTGCCCTGGATGGCCTTCGGGTCGTCCACGTCGAGCCCGAACACGACGACGTTCGTGTCGCGGGTCATCTCCAGCTCGGTGGCTTCACGCACGGCATCGACGAACGACAGCGTGCGCTCGGTCGGCGGCTTCGGGGCGGACCGCAGCGGCTTAACGGCAGGCGAGGGCATCACCGGCCTCCTGATAGATGTCGGTCATGAGTTCGCCGGCGGCCGGGAACGGGCTCGCCTCCGCGAACGCGAACGCCGCGGCGACTTCTGCCTCGACTTCCCGTTCGATCGCGATTCGCTCGTCGGGCGGGAGCAGCGCCGCCATCTTCGCCACGGGGTCGTTCTTCACCCACGGCTCGGCCTCGCTCTCGGCGCGGAAGCCGAGGGCGAAGTCGCGGCCGGGGCCGACGTGCTCGCGCCAGCGGTACGTTTTCACCTCGAAGAAGTGCGGCCCGCCGAGCGTCCGCATCCCGGTCAGCACCGTCCGCGTCCGCCCCAGCAGGCCGACCACGTCGGACCCGTCGAGGCGGTCGGCGGGGATGCCATAAGCCTCGGCGCGGGCGGCGATGTCGGGCCGGCCCTGCCGCTTCGCCTGGCTCGTGTGGATGGCGTAGCCGTTGTTCTCGCACACGAACAGAACGGGGAGCGACTTCAGGGACGCAAAGTTGAGCGTCTCCGCGAACACGCCCTCCTCCGAGGCTCCGTCGCCGAAGAAGCTCACGACCACGGCGTCGGACCGCTTCGTTTTCAGGGCGTAGGCGTATCCCGCCGCATTGGCGATGGTGGTGCCGACGACCGCCGACGTGCCCATGACGCCGGCGTCGGTGTCGATGAGGTGCATCGACCCGCCCTTGCCGCGGGCGCAGCCGGTGGCCTTGCCGTACATCTCGGCCACCATCGCGTTCAGGTCGCCGCCCTTCGCCAGGTACATGGCGTGGCTGCGGTACGTGCCGAACACGATGTCGGTCGGCCGCAGCGCCTCACACACGCCGACGGACACGGCCTCCTGCCCGATCGACAGGTGGACCGGGCTCTTGATCGCGTCGGTGGGGTAGGCGCGGGCCACCTCCTCCTCGACGCGGCGGATGCGGTACAGCGACCTATACAGTCGTGCGTTCACGACAGACGCCCTCCGTGGCGTGGTGCAGGAACCAGTGGTACGTCTCTTCCACGGCGTCGCGGAAGGTGGTGGCGGGCTTCCAGCCCATGCCGCACAGCACCGACGAATCCAGCGCCTTCAGCAGCGCCCCGTCGGGCTTCGACGTGTCAAACACGAGCCGGCCGCGGAAGCCGACCACGTCCGCGACGACGCGCGCCGCCTCGGCGATGCTCAGGACGGTGCCGCCGCCGAGGTTCAGCGGCGCGTCGCCGTCGTAGTGGCGCACCGCGAACAGGCACGCGGCGGCGAGGTCGCGCGAGAACAGGAACTCGCGCCGCGGCGAACCCGTACCCCAGACTGACAGCGTGCTG
>DASPHQ010000557.1:0-4445 GCA_035629595.1 Urbifossiella sp.
CCGGAAACAAGTGCTTCTGCCAGAAGAATCGCCGTCGGAGCGACGCCGCCGGACCGATCGCGTCGCGGATCGTTGCCCGGCAAGGAGTTGTGATCCGCATCAGAACGGAGAACATCGCCATGCGAATCGGCCACTGTCAGCTCGAATCCGTATCGGGCGATTTCGACGCCAACCTCGCCAAGGTCGTGCGTGGACTTGAACGGGCCGACCAGAAGCGGGTGCAGGTCGTCTGCTTCCCCGAGTGCTTCCTGACCGGCTACCAGGACACCGAGGCCGCGACCCGCGTCGCGGCCGTCGCCACCGACTCGCCGCAGTTCATGCGCTTCCTCGAGCGCGTCGCCCGGTTCAACGCGACCTGCGTCGTCGGGTTCAACGAGCTGCGCGGGCGCGACCTGTACAACACCGCCGCCGTGGTCACGAAGGGGCACGTCCTGGGCACCTACAGCAAGTGCTCGGCCTACATGCCGTTCCACAAGCAGGGCCGCGAGTTCCCGGTCTTCGAGCGCGACGGGGTCAAGTTCGGCGTGGTGATCTGCTCCGACGGGGGGTACATCGAGCCGACGCGAATCCTGGCGCTGAAGGGGGCGAGGGTCATCTTCTCGCCGCACTACAACTACATCGGCAAGGAGCAGCTCCTGGGGCACTTCACGCAGGTCCGGTCCGACCACGTCGCCCGCGCCGTCGAGAACCGGGTCTGGTTCCTCCGCGGCAACAGCGTCACCCCCGGCGCGCGGGACACGGGCATTCGCCAGTACGAGGGCGTGGGCTACGGCGACAGCTACGTCGTCGATCCGAACGGCGAGTTGCTGGTCCCCAGCCGGCGCCACCAGGAGGACTTCATCTTCGCGGACGTCGATCCCGCCCAGGCCGTGGACCGGGCGTGGCAGGTCGGGCGGTCGCTGTGGAGTGCCCGCGAGTTCGGCCGGACCCTCCTCGAAGTCGCCGAGCAAGCCGGACGGAAGAAGTGATACCCGATCGAGGAGGATACCGGGTCGGGGTGATCCGTTACCGTTGTGTGTCCCGGGGCAACGCCCCGGGACGGTTATGGATCAACGGATCGGGTATGACATGACGCGCACACACTCCCTCGCGCTGGCCCTCGTTCTCCTCACCGCCTGGGCCGGCCCCGCCGACCCGCCGGCCGCGGACGTCGTGCTCGCCGACTTCGAGGGCGACAGCTACGGCACCTGGACCACCACCGGCACCGCCTTCGGCGACCGACCCGCGGCCGGCACGCTGCCGGGGCAGATGCCCGTCGGCGGCTTCCGCGGCAAGGGGCTCGTCAACACGTTCCGCGGCGGCGACAAGTCCACCGGCACGCTCACGTCGCCCGAGTTCACCGTCGAGCGGAACTACGTGTCCTTCCTGATCGGCGGCGGCGGGTACGCGGGGAAGACGTGCCTGAACCTGCAGGTCGGCGGCAAGACGGTCCGCACCGCGACCGGGCCGAACGTCAACGCCGGCGGCAGCGAGGAACTCGCCCCCGCGTTCTGGGACGTGACCGAGTTCCGCGGCAAGAAGGCCCGCCTCGTCGTCGTGGACGACGCCACAGGCGGCTGGGGGCACGTCAACGTCGATCACGTCGTGCTGACCGACACCCGCCCCGCGGTTCCGGCACCGGCCAGGCGCGAGCTGAAGCTGACGCAGCACTACCTTCACCTGCCGGTCCGCACCGGCGAGGGGAAGGCGGGGCCGACCGCCCGCGTCGCTCTGGACGTGGACGGCAAGACGGTCCGCGAGTTCGACATCGAGCTGAGCGACCGGCCCGAGTGGTTCGCCCACCTCGACGTGAGCGCGTGGAAGGGGAAGACGGCGACCCTCCGCGCCGACAAGCTGCCGCCCGGCGGCAAGGCGCTGGAGCTGGTGACGCAGGCGGACACGATCTGGGACGCGGACAAGGTGTACCGCGAGCCGCTGCGGCCGCTGGCGCACTTCACCGCCCGCCGCGGCTGGCTCAACGACCCGAACGGCCTCGTGTTCGCCGGCGGCGAGTACCACCTGTTCTTCCAGCACAACCCCTACGGCTGGCACTGGGGGAACATGCACTGGGGCCACGCCGTCAGCCGCGACCTCGTGCGGTGGGAGGAGCGGCCGATCGCCCTGTACCCGCCCCGGCACGGCGACTGGGCCTTCAGCGGCAGCGCCGTCGTGGACCGCGACAACACCGCCGGCTGGAAGACCGGCACGAACGACGTACTCGTCGCCGCGTACACCAGCACCGGCCGCGGCGAGTGCGTCGTCTACTCGAACGACCACGGCCGCAGCTGGACGGAGCACGCCGGCAACCCGGTGGTGAAGCACGTCGGCCGCGACCCGCGGCTGGTCTGGCACGCCCCGACGGGGCAGTGGGTGATGGCCGTGTACACCGAGGCCGAGGGGAAGCGGTGGATCGCCTTCCACACGTCGCCGGACCTGAAGGCGTGGACGTACCGCAGCCGCATCGAGGGGTTCTTCGAGTGCCCCGACCTGTTCGAGCTGCCGGTCGACGGCGACTCCAAGACCCGCAAATGGGTGCTCACCGCGGCCGACAGCAACTACGTGATCGGCACGTTCGACGGCCGCGAGTTCAAGTCTGATACGCCGCGGCTGACCGGGAGCCGCGGCGTTGGGTTCTACGCGGCGCAGACCGTCAGCCACGACCCGAAGGGGCGAATCGTGCAGATCGGCTGGCTGCAGGCGCCGTCGCCGGGCGCGCCGTTCAACCAGGCGATGAGCCTGCCGCTCCAGCTGAAGCTGATCGGCACGCCGCACGGCCCGCGGCTGACGTGGACGCCGGTCGAGGAGCTGGCGGCGCTGCGCGAGAAGACGCACCGCTTCCTGCCGCGCGACGTGGCGCCGGGGGCCGATCCGCTCGGCGGGATCGCGGCTGACGCGCTGGAGGTGGAGGCGGTCGTCGATCTCAAGCAGGCGACGCACGTCGAGTTTCGCGTCCGCGGCGTCGCGGTGGGCTACGACGTGGCGAAGCAGGAGTTAAGCGTGGGGAAGCAGCGCGTGCCCGCACCGCTCCGCGCCGGCAAGCTGAAACTACGGGTGTACGTGGACCGGACGTGCGCCGAGGTGTTCGCCGCGGACGGGCTGGTGTACGTGCCGCTGCCGGTCATCCCCGCCGCGGCCGACCGGGGTGCGTCGCTGTCGGTCCGCGGCGGGGCGGCCCACTTCGAGGAACTGAACGTCCACGAACTCGGGTCGATCTGGGAGCCGAGGGGGCGGTGACCGGCCCGGGTCACGTCGCCGCTTGCGGCGTTGCAACGCCGCAAGCGGCGACGGGGTAATGGGTGGAATAGCACCATCTTTCGGGGAAGTGTCGGATTCTCCGGCACCGTTTCGGCCCGATGGTGTTGCTGCGAGCCAGTCCTTCATTGCTTTCTCACCCCAGGCTCGCTACCTTCTCCAATCACACTGACTGTCACAGACTCCGCCGTCCGGGCACTCGCGCCCGGCGCGGCTGACAGTTAGTGTGGTCGACAGCCCTCCCCGGACCGTGGCGCCCACTCGCAGCCTCGCGGTCTGAACGCACGTCACCCGCTCTCCGGCGGGAACCGGCCCCACACATCGGCCGGTGCGGCAGCTTCGTAAACGGCACTCTCCCCAAGAGCCAGCGCCCATGCCCCCGTTTCAGGTTTGGCTGCGGAAGGTGTTCGGTGCGCGCGCCCGGTCCGACCGGCGGAAGGGCCGCGGCGACCGGCCGGCGCTCGGGCACGAGGTGCTCGAGGACCGCACCCTGTTCGCCACCCGCGTCTGGGCCGGCCTCGCCGCCGACGGCCTGTGGAGCAGCCCGGCCAACTGGGCCGGCAACGTCGCCCCGCAGCCGGACGACAGCCTCGTCTTCCCCGCCGGCGCCGGCAACACGACCAACACCAACGACTACGTATCCGGCACCCGCTTCCGCTCCGTCACCATCTCCGCCGCCGGCTACGCCATCGGCGAACAGGCTCCCGGCACCAACCGCGTCGTCCTCCTCGACGGCCTCGTCTACAACGCCGCGGCCGGCGACGCCTCGTTCACCGCGCCCGTCGTCCTCGGCGCGAACCAGACCTTCTTCGCCGCCAACGCCAACACCACGCTCACCCTCGGCTCCCTCGACCTCGCCGGCCTCCAGACGCTCAGCGTCGACGGCCGCGGCGACATCGTCGCTGGCGGAGCGGTGACCGGCACCGGCGGCGTCAACAAGTTCGGCGACGGCGTCCTGGCGTTCGCCGGCACGAACACGTTCGAGGGGATCGTCAACCTCACGCAGGGGAGCCTGAGCCTCCGCTCCGACACCGCCCTCGGCTCGACCGCCGGCGGCACCATCGCCGGCCTCGGCACGTCCATCCTGCTCGAAGGCGGCGTCACCGTACCCGAGAACCTCGTCGTCCGCGACATCGGTAGGGGGTTCGACCTGTCAATGCTTGGAGCCGTCCGCAGCGTGTCGGGCACGAACGAGTTGACCGGCACCATCTCGA
>DASPHQ010000558.1:0-12845 GCA_035629595.1 Urbifossiella sp.
CTCCGCGGAGAGTTCCGATGGCCGCAATCAAGATGATCGATGTCCGCAAGGGCATGGTGCTGAACATGGGCGGCACCCTGTTCTACGTGCTCGACCGCGACCTGAACACGCCCGGGAACTGGCGGGCCATCCTGTACCTCAAGCTCAAGAACTTGACGACCGGGAGCATCGTCGACGAGCGCGTCCACCCGGACGACAAGGCCGACGTCGTGTACCTCGACACGAAGGACTACAACTACTCGTACAAGGACGGCGACGACTTCGTGTTCGTGGACGCCGAGACCTTCGAGCCGGTGACGCTCGGCGGCGACATGGTCGGCGACATGATGAAATACCTCCGCGAGAACGACACGGTGAAGATCACCTTCTACGACGGCAAGGCGCTGTCGATGGAACTGCCGCAGACGGTGACGCTGAAGGTGACCGAGACCGAGCCCGGCATCAAGGGCGCCACCGCCGCCGCCCAGACGAAGGCCGCGACGCTCGAGACCGGCGTCGTCGTGCAGGTGCCGTCGTTCATCACCGCGGGCGAGCTGATCGTCATCCAGACCGAGGACGGCAAGTACCTCAAGCGGGCGGCGAAGGAAGGGAAGTAGCCCCCACCGAAGCCCAGGGGCGGCCGTCCCCGGGCTTTCCCGCGCCGAGGAGCCTGCCGTGAAGCCCACCGACGTGCGGGTCGCCGACGTTTCCTACGACACCACCGACTACCAGTACCGCACTCCCATCAAGTTCGGCGGCGTCGCCCTCGACAAGGCGACCGTCCTCACCGCCCGCGTCACCGTCGAAGACCGGCAGGGCCGCCGCGCCGAGGGCGTCGGCTCGATGCCGCTCAGCAACGTCTGGGCGTTCCCGTCGCGCACGCTCGGCTACGACCAGACGCTCGGCGCGATGACGAGGCTGGTCGAAGCCTTCCGCGACACCACCGCGGCGCACGTCGGCTTCGGTCACCCGGTCGAGCTCGGGCACGACCTCGAATCGGCGTACCTCGCGCACCGCGAACCCGTCCGCGCCCGCCTCGGCTTCGAGGAACCGATCCCGGTGCTCGCCGCGCTCGTCGCGGCCAGCCCGTTCGACGCCGCCCTCCACGACGGCTTCGGCAAGCTCCTCGGCCGCAGCGTCTACCAGTGCTACGGCCCCGAGTACCTGACCACCGACCTCGGCCACTATCTCGGCGCCGATTTCGCCGGCCGCACGCTCGACCGGTACGTGCTGCCGGCGCCCAAGGCGAAGATGCCGCTGTACCACCTCGTCGGGGCGCTCGACCCGCTCACCGCCGCGGACGTGAAGATGCATGTCGGCGACGGCCTCCCGGAAACGCTCGGCGAGTGGATCGCCTGCGACGGCCTCACGCACCTGAAGGTGAAGCTCAACGGCGATGACCTGGCGTGGGACGTGGAGCGCGTCGTTCGTGTTAACGCCGTTGCGGAGGAAGTGAACGCTGCTCGCGGCGTGGCGACGTGGTTCTACTCGCTCGACTTCAACGAGCGCTGCCAGACAGTCGAGTACCTCCTCGAGTTCCTCCGTCTGCTGCGCGAGAAGGTGCCCGCGGGGTACGACCGCGTGCAGTACATCGAGCAGCCGACGGCCCGCGACCTGAAGGCGAACCGGCAGAACGTCATGCACGCCGCCGCGAAACTGAAGCCGGTCGTGATCGACGAGTCGCTCGTCGATCTGGAGAGCCTCTACCTGGCGCGCGACATGGGCTACACGGGCGTCGCCTTCAAGGCGTGCAAGGGGCAGACGCAGACTCTCCTGCTCGCCGCGGCGGCGCAGGAGATGGGGTTCTTCCGCTGCGTCCAGGACCTGACGTGCGTCGGCCGGTCGCTGATCCACTCGGCCGGGCTCGCGGCCCACATCCCGGGCGTCGCAGCGATCGAGTCGAACGGCCGGCAGTACAGCCCCGCCGCGAACGCCGGCTGGGACGACCGCTACCCGGGCGTGTTCACCGTCCGCGACGGCACGATGAACACCGCCCTCCTCGACGGCGTCGGTCTTGGCGCGGACTGAAAGCCCGGGGACGGCCGTCCCCGGGCTTCGCGGCCGGCGGTTGCTCCCCGGCGTAACCCCGGATACAATCGGCCCATCGGCCCGGCCCCCGGGCGGTTCGCCCTACCCGCGACGCGAGGTTCCACCGGTGCAGGTGACCGTCTCCGCCCGCCACGGGCACTTGGACGACCCGACCCAGACCGCCCTCCGCGACAAGGCCGAGGCGCTCCTCAAGTACTTCGAGCGGCTCCTCTCGGTGGCCGTCGTGGTGGACCTCCACCAGGACCACGCCCACAACGTGAAGGTGGAAATCACCGCCACCGCCGGGCAGAAGCACGAGTTCGTCGCCACCGAGGCGAACGGCGACGTGTTCGCCGCGTTCAACCTGGCACAGGACAAGATCAAGCAGCAGATCAAGCACTACAAGGAGAAGCTCCAGGACCACCGCCGCGACCCGTCGCACAACGACGCCGGCGGGAAATGACCGTGGCCGCCCCTCCCCCCGGCCCCGAGGGCCCCATGCGGCTGACGAGCTTCATCGTCCCGAACGCCATCATCCCGTCCCTGGCCACCACCGCCGCTGCCGTCAGCCCGAAGGACGGCCCGGCCGTGGCGGCCGTCAAGAAGCAGGTCGTCCAGGAGCTCGTGACGGCGCTTCAGGCGGCGAACGCGTTCGGCCCCGAGCACACCGACGACGTGGTGAGCGAGGTGCTGCGGCGGGAGCAGTTGGGGACGACCGGGATCGGCCGGCACATCGCCATCCCGCACTCCCGCCACGCCGCCGCGAAGGACCTCATCGGCGCCCTCGGCCTCTCCCCCGGCGGCCTCCCGTTCGACAGCCTCGACGGCGAGCCGGTGTACGTGTTCGTCCTCCTCGTTTCCCCGAAGGACCGCCCCGGCGAACACCTACGCGCCCTCGAAGCCGTGGTGCGGACGATGCGGAACGAGGAGTTCGTGCGGCAGCTGCGGGGGTGCGAGACAAAGGACGAGGTGTGGAAGCTGCTCGAGTCCCTCCCCGGCCTCTGACGCGGCCGGCGGCGGGTGCGGGTTCGACGGGCCGCGGGCGGGGGAGAGGATGACGGCGAACGTGCGAACCGGCGAGGGTACACAGGTGGGTACGACCGGCCCGCTCCGCCGCACCGTCAAGGTGGTGAACCCGCTCGGGCTGCACCACCGCGTGGCCGACCGGTTCAGCCGCGCCGCCCGGATGTTCGCCGCCGCCGTGGCCGTCACCCACGGCGACAACCGGGCCGACGGCAAGAGTGTCTGGGACCTGATGATGCTGGTGGTGATGCCGGACGCCGAGGTGGTGCTCGAGGTGGACGGCCCGGACGCCGCCGCCGCGCTGGAAGCGCTGTCCGACATCCTCGCCTCCCCCGGCGGGGAAGACTACACGATCTGACCGCCCACGGGCGACATGGAATACAGGTACGGTACCGCCGTCTCGCCCGGGATCGCCATCGGCCCGGCCCTGGTGCTCGACACCGAGGGCGTCCGCATCCCCAACAAGCTCGTCCTCCCCGAGCAGGTGGACGGCGAGGTGGCGCGCCTCCGCGAGGCGCTCGACGACGCCGCGTCCGAGGCCCGCGAGAAGCGGCAGCGGTACACCGCCCGGTTCGAGCCGGCCATCGGCAACATCTTCGCCGCCCAGCAGTCGGCGTTCGAGGACACGTCCTTCCGCGACCGGCTCGAGCACCTCATCCGCACCAACACGTACTCGGCCGAGTACGCCGTCAGCCGCGGCATCCGCGAGCAGGTGAAGAAACTGGAAGAGGCCCAGCGGAGGGTCGGCGACCTGGCCGCCGCGGAGGTGCTGCGCCGCCGCGCCGGCGACCTGATCGACCTGGAAAAGCAGATCCTCTCGACCCTCCTCGGTCAGGTTCCGAACGCCGTCGCCCCGCTCGGTGGCGAGCGCGTCGTCATCCTCGCCAACGACCTGATGCCGTCGGACACGGCCGACTTCTCGCCCCGCACGGTGTGGGCGTTCGCCACCGAGAGCGGCGGCCCCACCAGCCACACCGCCATCCTCGCCGGGGCGCTCGAGATCCCGGCGGTCGTCGGCGTCGGCCGGTTCCTCACCGACGTGTCCGGCGGTGACGTGGTGATCGTGGACGGGGACGAAGGCAAGATCATCCTCGACCCGGACGACGAGACGGTCCGCAAGTACGAGGCGAAGCGGCTCGCCGGGCTGGCCCGGGTCGACCGGTACGAGGCGCTGCGCGGCAAGCCGTCGGTGACGCACGACGGGGTGGCGATCCGCCTGCTCGGCAACATCGAGCTGGCCCCGGAGGCCGCCCACTGCGCTGACCGCGGGGCCGAGGGCGTCGGCCTGTACCGGACCGAGTTCCTGTACCTGAACAAGTCGTCCGACCCGACCGAGGCCGAGCACTACGACGCCTACCGCGCCGTCATCGACGAGATCGGCCCGAACCGCCCGGTCGTGGTCCGCACCCTCGACCTGGGGGCGGACAAGTTCAGCAGCGTGTCCGGCCTCCTGAGCGTGGAGAAGAACCCGTTCCTGGGGCTGCGCAGCGTCCGGCTGTGCCTGCGGAAGCTCGACCTGTTCCGCACCCAGATGCGGGCGATCCTGCGGGCCGCGGCGCACGGCGACATCCGAATCATGTTCCCGATGATCAGCACCGTTGGTGAGCTGCGCCAGTGCAAGGTGCTGCTCAACGAGGTGAAGGAGGACCTGGAGGAGGCGGGAGTCCCCTACAAAGCGGACATCCGGGTTGGTACGATGATCGAGGTGCCGTCCGCCGCCATCTTGGCCGACGTGCTCGCGCGCGAGGTGGACTTCTTCTCGATCGGGACGAACGACCTGATCCAGTACACCCTGGCGGCGGACCGGAACAACGAACACGTGGCCCACCTGTACGACCCGGCGGACCCGGCCGTTCTGCGGCTGATCCGCATGGTGGTGGAGGCGGCGGGCAAGGCCGGGATCGACGTGAACGTCTGCGGGGAGATGAGCGGCGAGCCGCTCTACGTCCCGCTGCTGGTCGGGCTCGGGCTGCGGTCGCTCAGTGCGACGCCGCGGAAGATCCCCGAGATCAAGCGGGTGATCCGCCAGCTGGACGTGGCCGAGTGCGAGAGGGTGGCCGGGCAGGCGCTGTCGATGGACACCGCCCGGCAGGTGCAGAACCTGTTGCGCGACCAACTACGCCGCATCCTCCCGGAGGCGGTCGAGTAGCGGGCCGGGCCGTCGGACCGGGGGGCACACAAACCCCGGCCGACTCCGCGCCGACGTGCTCGATACGCTCGGGAGCTTTGGAAGGATGAGGGATGAGGTATGAGGGATGAGGGCGACGCCCTTTCTCCCACATTCCTAGTCCCACATCCTTCGGGAAGACCGGACGCGATGCTCGGGGATAAGTTCCGCCTCCGTTTCGAGAAGGCCGGGGTTCTCCGGCTGCTCAGCCACCACGATTTGATGCGCGTCCTGGAGCGGATGCTCCGCCGGGCCGCCATTCCGTTTAAGTCCACCGCCGGGTTCCACCCCGGCCCCCGCGTCGTGTTCGCGCAGTCGCTCCCGCTCGGCGTCGTCGGCCGCGACGAGGTCGTCGAGCTGGAACTGACCGAAGTGCGCGACTCCGACGACGTGCTGAGCGGGTTGAACGCTCAGGCTCCCGAGGGGCTGCGGTTCAACCGCGCCACCGTCGTTGCGATGAAGACGACGGCGATGCCGCGGCGAATCGTGTACGCGCTACCGCTGCCGGCCGACCGGGTCGCGGAAGCGACGACCGCGTGCGCGGAATTGCTGGCCGCCGACGCGGTGTGGGTGGAGCGCGTGCGGCCGAGCCCGAAGGGGCTGGACATCCGGCGCTACCTCCGCTCCGTCGCCGTTCGTGACAACAACCTGACACTCGACCTCTGGGTCACGACCACCGGCACCGCCCGCGCCGACGAACTGCTGCGCCTCCTGGGCGTCGACGACCTGCTCGACGCCGGGTGCGTGCTCGAACGGACCCTCGTGGAACTCCGGGACGAGGCGGCCGTTCCGCCCGACCCGACCGATACGCCGCCGGACGGACCGGCGCGCACCCGCCCCGCGGACCCGGCCCGTGCCGCCCGCGCCGGCCTCGACCAACCCGTCGCCTCAACCAGCGTCGCCGTCCCCGGCGACCTGGCGGCGGAGTAGGACTCACACCCCCCGCCCCACAGGCGGCAGGAGACCCGATGAAGAAAGAAATGCTGATCAACGTCCTCCAGCCGGAGGAGTGCCGCATCGCCATCGTCGAGGACGGCCAGCTCGAAGAGTTGTACGTCGAGCGCTCCAGCCAGGAGAGCTACGTCGGCAACATCTACAAGGGCCGGATCGTCAACATCGAGCCGAGCATCCAGGCCGCGTTCGTGGACTTCGGCATCGGCCGCAACGGCTTCCTCCACGTCTCCGACGTGGACCCCGCCTACTACAAGCACCTCCTGTCGAAGGAGGCGCTCGCCGAGTACGAGGCCGACATCGACCGCGAGTACGGCGGCGCCGCCGGCCGCGGCCCCCGGCGCGAGGCCGGCCCCCGCGGCCCGCGCCCGGAGAGCGGCGGCGGCGGATTCCGCGCGCCGGCGCAGCCGAGCAGTTGGCTCGAGCCGCAACCCGCCGGCCCCGCCCCCGTTGACGAGTCCGCCATCAAGGGCTTCGCCGAAGGGCTCGACGGCGGCGCGGAGCCGTCCGAAATCGAGGACGACGAGCCGATCGCCCCGTTCACCGAGGGCTTCGACGAGGAGCCCGAGGCCGTTTCGCCCTCGCCGCCTCCCCGCCGGCCGCAGCCGCAGGCTCCGCGCCCCGCACCGGCGCCGCCGATCGAGGACGACGAGTTCGCCGCCGGGATCGACGACGACGACGGGACCGCCGACACCCCCGCCGCGGAGCCGACGGCCGAGGGCGGCGAAGCGGCCGAGGAGCCGAAGAAGAAGCCGCGCGGCCGCCGCCCGCGCAAGGCCGACGAGCCCAAGGCCGAGGACGCCGCCGGCGACGAGGGCGAGGCGAAGCCGAAGCCGCGCACCCGCCGGCCGAAGAAGAAGGCCGACGGCGAGGGCGAGGCGGCCGAGGGGGGCGAGACCCCGCCGGACGTGCCGCCGCTGACCATGGGCGGGGCCGAGCGCCGCACCGCCCCCCCGGGCGACGAGCCCGAGATTCAGCCGTTCTTCGAGGGGGCCGACGACTTCGACCCCGACGCCCCGAACGACCGCTTCGCCGACGGCGAGGCGGCCGACGAGCCGGCCATCCCGGTGGACGACGCCGAGGAGTTCGAGCCGGAGACGGCCGAGGCCGCCGAGGAGGAGGCGCGTGCGGTCGAGAAGGCCGGCCGGGAGGCGCCCGCGGGCCAGCCCGGCCGCGGCTTCAATGACGACTTCGACGAAGCCCGCCCCGAGCCCCGCGGCGACCGCGGCGGTCGTGACCGCGACCGCGGCCCCCCGCGTGGGCGTGACCGCGGCCCCGACCGCGGCCCCCCGCGCGGGCGCGACCGGGACGACCGCGGCCCGCGGCCCGCGGCCGGACGCGGACCGGACCGCGGCCCCGACCGCGGCCCGCGCTTCGGCCCCGGCGGGCCGGGTGGCCCCGGCGGGCCGAAGGGCGGCCGCGACCGCGGGCTGCCGAAGCCGCCGATCCAGGAGATCTTCAAGCGCGGCCAGGAGGTCATCGTCCAGGTCATCAAGGAAGGCATCGGCACGAAGGGGCCGACGCTCTCGACCTACGTCAGCATCGCCGGCCGCTACCTGGTGCTGATGCCGAGCCTGAACCGCGTCGGCGTGTCGCGGAAGATCGAGGACCACGAGGCCCGGCGCCGCCTCCGCGACATCATGGCGACGCTCGGGCCGCCCCGTGGGGTCGGGTTCATCGTGCGGACGGCCGCCATCGACCGCGACGCCCAGGAGCTGCGGAACGACCTGGCGTACCTGCTGCGGCTGTGGCAGGTGGTGGTGAAGCGGATCAAGCGGGTCGCGGCCCCGGTCGAGATCTACCGCGAGTCGGACATGATCACGCGGACCATCCGCGACATCTTTACGGCGGACGTGAGCGCCATCTTCGTGGACGAGCCGGCGGCGTTCGAGCACGCCCGCGAGTTCCTGCAGATCGTCATGCCGAAGTACGCCGACCGCATCCGCCACTTCGACGCGACCGAGCCGCTGTTCCACCGGTACCGCATCGAGGACGAGATCGCCCGCATCCACCAGAAGCGGATCGAGCTCCCCGAGGGCGGGTCGATCATCATCGAGCAGACCGAGGCGCTCGTCGCCATCGACGTGAACAGCGGCAACTTCCGGGCGGAGAACAACGCCGAGGAGACGGCGTACCAGATGAACCTCCGGGCCGCGAAGGAGATCGCCCGGCAGCTGCGCCTCCGCGACCTCGGCGGGGTGATCGTCAACGACTTCATCGACATGCGGAGCGAGGCCCACCGCCGCAACGTCGAGAACGTCCTGCGGGAGGCGATGCGGCGCGACCGGGCGCGGACGAAGATTTTGCGCATCAGCCAGTTCGGCATCATCGAGATGACCCGTCAGCGGATCCGGCCGAGCCTGAAGCGGAGCATCTTCGCTGACTGCCCGCACTGTAGGGGCACCGGGTTCGTCAAGACTGCGGAGAGCGCGTCGATCGAGGCGATGCGGCTGGTGCAGCTGGCGGCGCACCGGGCGCCGGCGGTGCAGTCGGTCCACGTCACGGTGCACCAGGACGTGGCCCACTACCTGCAGAACCGCCGGCGGCGCGAGCTGGCGGCGCTGGAGGAGCGGGCGAACCTCGAAGTGATCGTGACCGGGCAGCTGGGGGTGTCGCCGGACCTGTGCCTGGTGAAGTGCCTCGACCACAACGGGGCGGAGGTCCGGCTGATCCCGCCGGCCCCGGTGCGGCTCGCCGGCGGCCGCATCCCGGCCGGCCGCCCGCAGCCGCGCTTCCCGCAGCAGCTGGATTGAGTTGATGGTGATGCCCGGGGACAGCCGTCCCCGGGCGTTGTGCCTCCAAAGCCCGGGGACGGCCGTCCCCGGGCTTTCTTGCTTCTGGTGTTTTTCTTGTCGCCCCCGGTGCCGCTTCGGGGCACTATCAGGTGATGACCGCCGCCCGCCTCCCCGCCGTCGTCCGCGACCTCCTCCGGGGCGCCAGCACCGCGGACGCCGACCTCCTCGCCCGGTTCGTTGCCGTGCGCGACGAGGCGGCGTTCGCGGAGCTGGTCCGCCGCCACGGCGGGCCGGTGTGGGACGTGTGCCGGTCGGTCCTCCGCAACGCCGCCGACGCCGACGACGCTTTCCAGGCAACATTCCTCACCCTCGCCCGCCGGGCCGCGTACCTGCGGAAGCCGGCGTCGGTCGGGGCGTGGCTCCACGGCGTCGCGGTGCGGGTGGCGCGGAAGGCCCGCGCCGCCGCGTCGCGCCGGCAGGCGCGCGAGGCCGAGTACGAACCCGTACCAGCGGCGGACCCGGGCGAGTGCGACGTGCGGGCGGTCGTCCACGAGGCGCTGGCGGCGCTGCCGGCGCGCTACCGCGAGCCGCTGGTCGCGTGCTACCTCCGCGGCCTGACGCACGACGACACCGCCACCGAACTGGGTCTGTCGAAGGCGGCCGTGAAGAAGCGCCTCGAGCGCGGCCGCGACCGTCTCCGGGCCGTGCTCCTCAGTCGCGGCCTCGCCCCCGCCGTGATCCTCGTCGCCGCCGGCCCGGTCCCCGCTCACCTGCTCGACGCCGTCACCCGGCTCGCCGCAGGCGCGGCTCCGGTCCCGCCTGCGATTCTCCAACTGGTCGAAGGAGCCGTTCCGATGACGTTCGCCAAGTTCACCGCCGCGCTGGTCCTCGCCGCGGGCGTGGGCCTCGCCGTCGCCGCCCAGGAGCGGACGCCGCGCACGCCGAACGAGCCGCCGCCCCCCGTCGCGGAGAGTTCGGTGAAACGGCCGCAATCCTCGGCGAAAGCCGACGTGCCCGCCGCGAAGAACGAGCTGGACGGGACTTGGACCGTGAAGTGGATCGAAACGAACGGCGCCCCGATCTACGACGCCAAGAACCACGACGAGACGCTGCCGGCCCCGACGTTCGTGTTCGACCGCGAGATGTGCGAAGTGACGGGCGTCCGCGTCCTGTACCTCTCCCGCTTCCGGTTCAAGACCGACCCCACGACGACTCCGAAGGAGATCGACGCGACGATGTTCGAAGGCCCGAAGAAGGGTGTCACCGTCGCGGGCATCTACCAGGTCCGCGACAACGAGTTGCGCATGTGCCTGCGGCTCCAGGGGGCGGAGTTCGGCCGGCCGAAGGGGTACGTCACCAACAGCGGCACCACGTTGTACACGTTCGTCCTCACCCGCGGTGGGAACGCCGTCGCGGCTCCGTCGTCCGAACCGAAGTTCGACGAAGTGCTGCGTTCGGGGAGCAAGCTGTACCTCGTGCTGAACGGCCTGTCGGGAAAGAACTTCCCCGAATCGTTGGCCCCGTTCGCCGAACGGCTCGACGTCGCGGTCAAGTCCGCGGACCGGGTGAAGGACAAAGACTTGACGGTCGTCCTATTCCGCCGCAGCAACTTGAACACCGGCGACGGGCTCATGACGGGCTTCACCCGGGAGCAGCTCGGCCGCTACGCCGCCGAGGATCAGCTGCGGCGGCTCGGCAAGCTGGCCGAACACGCCTGGACGATCGGCCGTGTCCCGAAGGACGCGGTGCCGCTCCCGCCCGAGCCGCCGCAGCCGAAGGCGGTGGGCGGGGCCGCGGACGTGTCGGCCCGGGTGGTGGTGCGATCGGACTGGGTGCCGCCCGAGCCCCCGGGCGACTTTGCCAACGCCCGCGTCGGCCGCCACGGCTACCTGGAACTGCTCGGTCGAACGGGCGTGGTGCGGGTGTCCGTCGCGCCGTCCACGGTCAAGGTGACGATCCGCAACTCGTCCGGTTCGACGCACCCGCCGGTGAAGCTCCCGGATTTGAAGCGCGAGCCGGGGCCGTCGATGACCGTGGACGTGGTCGGCGGCTCGTACGTCGGCCTTAGCACGCAGGCCGGCCCTGGAGTGTTTCTCGGCGGCAGGCCGTCGGGGGCGGATGTCCACATTGGCCACGATGTGTATCGGCTCCCGCAGGAGCGATACCGGGTCGATGGTACGATCGACGTGACCGTCGGCAGCCGCGTGACGACGCTCAAGCTCGACACGACGGCGTTCACGATTCCGTAGCGTCAGCCGATCTCCTGGATCGGCTCGTCGCCGGCCGGCGGGCGCACCACCGGGCGGATCAGGAACGGGCCACTCCCCAACTCGCCGATGTGCCACGTCCCCTGAATGCACCCTTCGCCGTCGGGCCGGCCGCGGTACGTTACCGTGTGACGGCGCAGGTACTTCTTCACCATCACCAGCGCCCCGGTCCGCTCGTCGTAGGTGCCGCGGAAGGCGAACGGCGCGATCACGTCGCGGCCGCGGCCGGTGATGCGACCGGCTTCGAAGTGGAGGGTGAACGCCCGCATCGGCTGCCGGCCGTAGTGCTCCTGCACCCAGAACCCCTCCCACTCGCCCGACGGGTACACGGCTCGTCTCCGCGAAGACTCCGGGGGCTGACGCCCCCGGCTCAAGGGGGTTGTTCGTTCGCCCCCATCATACGCGCCGCGTATCGTTGCTGGATGACCCAGCCCGACGCCCGCCCGTACCTGTGGATGCTCGGCGGCAGCTTCGCGTTCACCCTGATGGCCGAGTTCGCCCACGTCCTCACCCGCGTCTGCGACTGGCAACTCGTCGCCGTCGCCCGCGCCGGGCTGGTCGCGGTGATGGCCGCCGTCATCGCCGGGGTCGCGGGGGCGAAGCTGGTGTTCTGGCCGTGGCGGCTGTGGGTCCGCAGCCTCGCCGGGAGCTGCAGCATGGTCTGCACCTTCTACGCCTTCGCCAAGCTCCCCGCGGCCGACGTACTCACCCTGACGAACACCTTCCCCATCTGGGTCGCGGTGCTGTCGTGGCCGCTGTTCGGCCGACCGCCGGGCGCGAAGATGCTGCTGGCGATCGGCGTCGGCGTCCTCGGCGTCGTGCTCGTAGAACAGCCGCACCTGGAGAGCGGCAACCCGGGCGTCTACTCGGCCCTGGCCGCGGCCGTGTTCACCGCCGTCGCCATGCTCGGCCTCCACAGCCTGAAGGGGATCGACCCGCGGGCCATCGTCGTCCACTTCTCGGCGGTGGCGACGGTGGTGTGCGTCGCGGCGTACGTCGTGGGGCCGGTCGAACACGACCCCGCGGGCGCGACCGCGCCGGGCGTGCTGCTGCAGCTCGTCGGCATGGCGGTGACTGCGACCGTGGGGCAGCTGTTCCTGACCCTGGCGTTCGGCGGCGGGGCGCCGGCAAAGGTGTCGGTGGTGGGGCTGAGCCAGATCGTGATGGGGCTCGCCTTCGACGCCTGGCTGTGGGGCCGGGAGGTGAACGGCGTGGCGCTGGTGGGAACGGCGCTGGTGATCGCGCCGACGGCGTGGCTGCTGGTACGGGAGGCGAGCCGGGGGCGTGAGCCCCCGGTTTCTTCTTGACGCTTGGCAGAAACCGGAGGCTCATGCCCCCGGCTCGCCCGGTCACACGCGGGTGCCGAAGTAGGCGGCGACGAACGCGATTATGACGCCCTCCCACACCTTCATGGCCGCGTCCGACGGCGCCTCGCCGAGGGTCGGGCGGATGGCGAACTGGAACACCGTCTCGGCGATCAGCAGCAGCGAGGCGATGATGCCGGTCCAGCCGCGGAGCGTCATGAAGAGCTCGTTGTTCCGGCCGAGCAACTTCCGGCTCAACAGCCCGGCCGCGAACCCGGCCGACAACGTCCCCAGGAGCACCGGCCACTGGCCGATCTCGCTGGGGTTCGGCGTCAGTCTGGAGGCCAGCCGGTCGGGGTGCTGAACGGCGGTGTAGGCGACCACGGCGATG
>DASPHQ010000559.1:0-8754 GCA_035629595.1 Urbifossiella sp.
GAACCTCAGCTTCGCGGCCCCCGCCGTCACCAACACCCACTCGTGCCGAGGTTGGTCGTACCAGAACCCTGCGGGCGAGGCGTGGCCGTGCGAGACGATCCGCTCGATCCGCACGTCGGCGGCTTCGAGCAGGGTTGTGACAAGCTCGTCGGGCAGCCGGGCGGGGAGGTCGGCGAAGAGGTTGATGGGAACGCTCATCGGGTCACTCGGTTCGACGACGCGGCGCGAAGCGACCCGGCTATTTCAGAATCTCAGAAATCACATGCCCGTGGACGTCGGTGAGCCGGCGGTCGATCCCGTTATGGCGGAACGTCAGTCGCGTGTGATCGACGCCGAGCAGGTGTAAGATCGTGGCGTGGAAATCGTAACACGTGGTCGCGCCGGCCGCCGCCTTCCACGACCAGCGGTCACTCTCGCCGTGGGCGACCCCCGGCTTGATTCCCGCGCCGGCGAGCCACGAGACGAAGGTGCCGCCGTTGTGGTCGCGACCGACTCCGCCCTGCGCGAACGGCATGCGGCCGAATTCCGTCGTCCAGATGAGGAGCGTGTCCTCGAGCAGCCCGCGCTGCTTCAAGTCCCGAAGGAGCGCGGCCGCCGGCTTGTCCATCGAGCGGGCGATGAAGCCGAGTTCCTGCGGGATGCTGGTGTGGTTGTCCCAGTTCCCCGCGCCGCCGCCGTGCCCGCTCCAAACCTGCACGAACCGCACGCCCCGCTCGATCATGCGGCGGGCCAGCAGGCAGTTACGGCCGAAGCCCGCGGTTTCGGGTTGGTGCAGGCCGTAGCGTTCCTTGGTGACGAGCGTTTCGCCTGTTAGATCGAGCAACCCCGGCGCGGCGAGTTGGAGGCGGGCGGCCAGTTCGTAACTTTCGATGCGGGCCTGCAACCGTGTATCGTCCTGCCGGGCGGCGGCGTGTGCGCCGTTCAACTCGCGGAGGAGGGCGCGCCCTTCCGCGCGGCTCTGCGGCGTGACGTGCGCGGCCGAATCCGGAACCGTGAGGTGCGTGATCGGTTGCGGGGCGCTCGCGTTGACGACGGTGCCTTGATGATTCGCCGGCAGGAAGCCGCTCGTGAACGCGCTGCGGCCGTTGTAAGGAAACCCGCGCGGGTCCGGCAGCACGACGTACGCCGGCACGTCGTCGGCCAGCGACCCCAGACCATAAGACACCCACGCGCCCAGCGTCGGGAACCCCGGCAGCAGGAAGCCCGTGTTCTGGAGGTAGGTTGCCGGCCCGTGAACGTTCGACTTGGACGTCATGGCCATGAGAAACGCCATGTCGTCGACGCACCCGGCGAGGTGCGGCAGGATGCTGCTGACGTGCCGGCCGCACTGCCCGTGCTTCGCCCAGGTGTACGGACTCTTCAGCACCGTTCCCGGCACACTGATGCTGGCCTCGACCCGCTCCCCGTTCCCCGGGTCGAACGCCTGACCGTGGCGGGCGATCAACTCGGGCTTGTAATCGAAGAGGTCGCACTGACTCGCGCCGCCGTTCATGAACAGCTGGATGATTCGCTTGACCCTGGCCGGGGGGTTCGGGCGCGTCGGTTCGGCCGCGGCGGCCGGGAGGAGCGAGGCCAGTGCGATGCCGCCGAGCCCGGTGGCCATGCTGCCCAGGCAGTCGCGGCGGTGAAGCAGGGTCGCGTTCATGGCTCAGTCGATGTAGAGGAACTCGTTGCTGTTCAGCAGCACGTGGCACGCGTTGGCGAGCCCGTGCCGCCGAATGTACGCGGAAAACGCGAGAGTCTCGCGGTCGTCGGGTGGGCGTTGAAGCATGACGCGGAACGCGAGCGCGGCCTGCTCCTCGGCCCGGTTCGTGTCCTTCGCGATGTGAGCCGCGACGTGCTCGCACTGGCGGATCAGGAACGCGTTGTTGAGGAATGCCAGCGCCTGGAGTGCGGTCGTGGAGGCGTTGCGAACCGGCGTCGCGGCGCCGCCGTCCGGGCAGTCGAGGGCGTCCAGCAACGGGTCCGGCACGGTCCGAAAGACGAACCGATAGACCGCGCGGCGAAAATTCTCCGGCGCGTCCGGGTCGAAGCGTTCGTAGTCGAGGAACGCGGGCGAGCCGTCGGCGGGCATGAACGTCGCCGCGACGCCCTTGTGCTTGAACTGCACCACGGACGGGCCGCTCATCTTCGGGTCGAGCTTGCCGCTCATCTGCAGCACCGCGTCGCGGACCATTTCGCCGGTGAGCCGCGACCGATTCATCCGCCACAGCAGCCGGTTGTCGGAGTCGAGCGACGCGGCTGTAGGCTGCTCCTTCGCCAGCGAGGTTTGTTGGTACGTCGCGCTCGTGACGATCAGCCGGTGCAGCGCCTTGAGCGACCCCTTCGCGTCGTCGCGGAACCAGACCGCGAGCCAGTCGAGCATCTCCGGGTGACTCGGCGTGCCGCCCATCCGCCCGAAGTCGTTGGGCGTGTCGCAGATGCCGCGGCCGAAGTGGTAGTGCCAGACGCGGTTCACGATGCTGCGCCACACGAGCACGTTGCGGTCGTCGGTCAACCAACGGGCCAGCGCGCCGCGCCGCAACGATTCATCCTCCGCGTTCGCAATCGTCAGCGACGCCGGCAGGTTCGGCACGCACGCGGTCGTGCCCGGCCCGACGAGGTCTCCCGGCCGGTTGATGTCGCCCCGGGTCAGCAGGTGGATGGGCCGGGGCTTCGGCGAAGGCTTGAAACTGCCGGACGGGGTGAAGTCGCGGGTCGCGGCATAGACGAGCTGTTGCGGCGGCAGCTTCGCGAGGTCGTGCTCGACGTCGGTGGCGAGTACGTGGAACCCCAACTCGCGGCGCTGCTCGGGTGTCCGCTGTTCGGCGGGCGTGTTCAGAATCGCCGCGACCACCGGGGGCAGCACGGTCGGGGTCGTCGTTTTCTGGTTCACGGGCACGGGCTGTGTGGACGCCGACAGCCGGAAGCGGCCGATCTGGTGCCCCGGCTTCCCCGCGAATTCGAGCTGGATCGTGAGCGTGGTTCCGCCGTCGAACCCCGCCGGCTCCTTCAACTCGAACACCGCCGCGTGGGGTTGGTTGTACTGCGGGTGAATGCTCCAGTACGTGTCGGGTTTCTCGTCGAGCGCGTTGGCGATCACGTCGCCGGCGTCTGCGTGATCGGCGAGTGCGCGGATGAACGCCAGCGCGGCCGCCTTCGCCTCCGCCGCCGCGGGCTTCACCGTCGCGCGGAACTGCGACAGATGGAAGTTGCCGTTGTCGTACCGACCCGGACCGCCCTGCGGCAATCGCTTGTCCGGCAGCACCTCCAGCCGGAGGGCACGCACGCCAACCAGTTTCGTCTGGGTCGTGATGGTGAATGTGTCCTTCGCCGGCCGCGTGCCGCTGACGAACCACGACCCGTCGTCCTGCTTGGTGAACACCGTGCCGTCGGCGGCGCCGATCTTGAGCACGTCGAGCGCTTCCCACCGCGAGGCTTTCGCGATCGCGGCGACCTTGGCGGCCATCGTCGGCGGATCGAGCGTCGCCAGTTGGCCCGAGTCTCGCGCGGCGATCGCACTCTTCCGTGCGAGCAGTTGCCTGCGCTGGGCGTGAACTTTGGGGTCCGCGTCGAACGGGCGGTCGGCACGGTCCACGCCCGCGAACACGGCTTGCAACGCGTAGTATTCACGCTGCGAGACGGGGTCGAACTTGTGGTTGTGGCAGCGGGCGCAGTGAACGGTCAGGCTCGTGAACGTGCCCATCACGGTGCTGACCATGTTGTCGCGGTCGAGGTTCTGGCCCATCCTGTGATCGACGGTATCCTCGCGAATCGTCGACATCAACGTGTGATCCCACGGCCCCGCGGCGAGGAAGCCGAGCGCGGCCGCGGCCTGCGAATCCTCGGGGAACAGCACGTCGCCCGCCACCTGCTCGGCGACGAACCGGGCGTAAGGCTTGTCGTCGTTGAACGAATTGATGACGTAATCGCGGTAGGGCCAGGCGTTGGGGCGGTGGTAGTCGTGGTCGTTGCCGTGCGTGTCGGCGTAGTGAGCGACGTCGAGCCAGTGACGTGCCCAGTGTTCGCCGTACCGCGGGCTGGCGAGCAGGCGATCGACGAGCGCTTCGTAAGCCTTCGGGTCGCTGCTCTCGACGAACGCCTTGACCTCCGCCGGCGTCGGCGGCAGCCCCGTCAAGTCGAACGTCAGCCGCCGGACGAGGGTACGCCGATCCGCGGGTGAAGAACGCCGCAACTGCTTCTTCGCGAGGGCCGCATCGACGAACGCATCGAGTGGATGGCTCCCGGCCGCGTGCGCGGGCACGGCGACCCTGGCGAGCGGCTTCAGCGACCAGTGCGTTTCGGGAATTGTCGCCGCGCCGGCCGCAGGCCAGTTCGCTCCGGCGTCGATCCACTGACGGAGAATCGCGACTTCCTCTTTCGTCAGGCGTTCCCCCCTGGGAGGCATCCGCAAGTCGTCATCGTCCGACGTGACGCGGGCGAGGAGTTCGCTCTTGCCGCTTCGGCCGGCGACGATCACCGGCCCCGAGTTGCCTCCCTTCATTGCGTGGGCGCGAGAATCGAGACGTAACCCGCCCTTCGTGCCTTTCGCGCCGTGACACGAGTAACACCGCTTCTCGAGGAGCGGCTGAATCGACTTCTCGTAGCCCGGGGCATTCGGGGGCTCGTCCGCCGCACTTCGGAGATTCGGCGCCGACGACAGCAGCATTCCCCCAAACACAGCCGGGAACAGGAAACCCAGGCGAGCGGAACGCGACCGGACCGAAGCCACGCTCCACCTCCGGGGTTTCATGGTGTTGTCCCTGCTGTCGGCGGTCCACGCCTATTGTCTGGATACGACACGGCCGAGGCAGATGCGGAAGCCGTCGCGGGAGTCGGAATAGGTCACACTCTGGATTCCCAGCCGAACGGCACAGCGGGCGTTGCCGGGCACGTCGAAGTAGTTTCCACCCCGGCACACGGGGCGGGACACGGTTCGCTTCTCGGCGTTCTCGTAGTGGATCTCTTCGTGCCCGCCCTTCGGGTCGAAGTGATCGATGACGAACTCCCACACCCCGCCGCACGTGTCGGCCAGGCCGAAGCCGTTGCGCCCCTTCTCGCCGTAGTGGCCCACGGGCGAGACGAACGGAAAGCCGTCACTCCAGGGGGCCTTCCCCAGCGGCCAGGTCTTTTTGCGGCCCGGCAGGAAGTCGATGGCAGAAATGTTCAGCCGGCCTTCGCCCTGTTCGAGTTCGTTGCCCCACCAGAAGTAGAGACTTTCCTTGCTCCCGCCGCGGCACCCGTACTCCCACTCGGCTTCCGTGGGCAGCCGGTACTCCAGCCCGTCCGGCAGCCGGCCGGTCTTGCGTTCCCGCTCGGTCAGCCACCGGCAGAACGCGCCCATGTCGTTGTAACTCACGCACACCACGGGAAAGTCATCCCGGTTCGGGAACCCCCAGTTCGGGTCCCGCCAACTCTTGCCCGGCACCGACTTCCACGGGTGGACCACCGTCGAGGTGAGGTGATAACCGTCCCACTCCGGGTCGAAGACCTGCGTCTTGCCGCCGGGCTTCTCGGCGTCGGTGACGTACTTGCTCTCCGCGGCGAAGCGGCGGAACTGGCCGACGCTCACCTCGGTGCGGCCCATCCAGACGCCGTGCTTCACGCGCGTCAACCGCGGCTTCTCGCCCTCGTACGACTCGCGCTCCGTTCCCGGCTGGGCGCCGCCCTCGATACCCGTCGCCCACTTCTTCTCCTCCGGCGTGCTGCCCATCAGGAACTCGCCGGGCGGCAGGTAGACGACCTCCAGCGTGACGCCGTCGCCGAGGTCGATCCGCTTGGGTTCACCCGCCTTCGGTTCCGCGGCGTGGATCGCGGCCAGCGGCGCGAGCAGCAGTGCCAGGAGGACCGTGTGGCAGCGGACGACTGGCCGCATGATACCGCTCACCGTGAGAGTGTTTTCATCGACACGCGACCATATCCTACCCGCCCGCGAACCGAATTCCCCGCGAGAAGCGGTACACGCCACGAATCGCTGACGAGGCCGCGGGCTTTGCAGCGATGGCCCCACTTGCAGCGATGAGTCGCGGAGTGCAGCGATAGGTCACTTCGGCGGCTCGTCCCGCTCGCGGTCGTCCGGTACCGTGAGCGCGGCGGCAATTAGTACAACCATCGAACCTACCCACCCAAAGTAGCAAGCAACAACCACCGGCATCACGCTGTCGATGATGTTCAGCGGGTCGAGCCAGTACATCGCGGCCAACCCGACCGAGACGACCCCCAGCGAAAAGGCTCTGATCGCACGGCCGGAGTGCAGGCAGTGCCAGCCCCACGCGAGCGTCAGGTTTGCCAAACAAGCGAAGTCGAAGGCCCAGAACAAGAAGAGATATGGGAGATATGGGAGCCACACCAGCGGCTTCCCGACGCTTCCGAGGCTGCCCGCCAGGATCACGAAAGAAAACACGTAGAGGCCAACGCTCAACAGCATCAGACGGCGGCAGGCCTGGAGATACTTCAGCGAGAGATTCGGCATTGTGCCCTCCCGCCCCAAGCATGACCGATCCGCCGCCGGGTGCAAGGGGGTGGAGGCTACTTGATGGAAGGGAGTTGGTAATAGGCTTTCGCGTCCAGCATGATAGATGGGCTGTGGATGTGCTCCATTATGCTTCGCTTCACGAGCCTGTCGAGAAAGCGTTTGGCGGTTGCCCATCCCACTTCAAGCAGTCTGGCCGTATCCGTCACGTTGATTCAGGAGCAAGAGACGCTAGGCATCGTGCCGGTGTTCTGGAAGGATGAAGAGGAGTGCCGGACCGCGATCGGTCAGGCCGCAGCGATGGGTATCGAGCCGCAGCGATAGCCCTGGTTTTTAAGGGCTATCGCTGCAAAGCCGAGGCCGCGGTCTGCTGTCGCGTCGGGTTCGTCCCCAGGCTTCTCGGGGTCGCCGCGCGGCACCTCCGTATGTTGACCCGGCGGCCGACGCTTCCCCCGATTGGCCGGTGACGAACCGATGACCACGGCACCCGCCCCGCCCGCGTCCGTCGCCCGCGTCGTCGCGGCCAGCTTCGTCGGCACCGCCATCGAGTGGTACGACTTCTTCCTGTACGGCACCGCCGCCGCCCTCGTCTTCAACACCCTCTTCTTCCCGACGGTCGATCCGGTCGCCGGCACGATGGCCGCCTTCGGCACGTACGCGGTCGGGTTCGTCGCCCGCCCGTTCGGCGGCGTCCTGTTCGGCCACTACGGCGACCGCGTCGGGCGGAAGTCGGCGCTCGTCGCCACCCTCATGATCGTCGGCCTCTCCACGTTCGCCATCGGGCTGCTGCCGACCTACGAGTCGGCCGGGGTGCTCGCCCCGGTACTCCTGGTCGCCCTGCGGTTCGTCCAGGGGCTCGGCGTGGGCGGCGAGTGGGCCGGGGCGGTGCTCATGGTCGCCGAGCGCGGCGACCCGCGGTGGCGCGGGTTCGCGGCGAGCTGGGTGCAGGCCGGGGCGCCGGTCGGGCTCCTCCTCGCCACCGGCGCGTTCGGGCTGGCGTCCCTCCTCCCGCGGGAGGACTTCCTGGCGTGGGGCTGGCGGGTGCCGTTCCTGCTCGGCGTCGGCCTCACCGCGGTCGGGCTGTTCCTCCGGCTGAAGGTGCTCGAAAGTCCGCTGTTCGAGCAGACCGTCGCCGCGGCCCCGCCCGCCCCCGAGCCGCCGCTCCTGGAGGTGCTGCGCACGCACCGGCGGAACGTGCTGCTGGCGATGGGCGTGCGCGTCGCGGAGAACGGCTTCTACTACTTCTTCACGGTGTTCGCGCTGAGCTACGGCAAGCAGCGGCTCGAGCTCCCTGAGGCGCTCCTGCTCGAGGGCGTCGTCCTGGCGGCGGTCGCGCACCTCGTCGCCACCCCGCTCTTCGGCGCCCTCTCCGACCGGGTCGGGCGGAAGCCGGTGTACCTGGGCGGGGCGGTGTTCCTGGCCGCGTTCGCGTTCCCGTTCTTCTGGCTCGTCGGCACCCGGGAGCCGGGGTACGTGTGGCTGGCGCTCGCGGTCGGGATGGTCGGGCACGCGGCGATGTACGGGCCGCAGGCGGCGTTCCTGGCCGAGCTGTTCGGCACCCGGGTGCGGTACACCGGGGCGTCGCTCGGCTACCAGCTCGCGGCCCCGCTCTCGGGCGGCGTGGCCCCGCTGATCGCCACCGGCCTGCTCGCCTGGTCCGGCGGCGACCCGTGGCCGGTCGGCGTGTACCTCGTGGGAATGGCCCTGGTGACGGTCGTGGCCGTCGTCCTCGCCGCGGAATCGCGCGGCCGCGACCTCGGCGCCGCCCTCCGGTGACCCGGCGGCGTCGCTCCGACGGCGATTCTTCTGGCAGAAGCACTTGTTTCCGGAACCCGGTGGGGGGGGCGGCGGAAACAATAATCTCCGCCCGAATGGCCATTTTCCTTGACGCCGCCGGATTCATCAGACCGGGCGTCCGCCGGTCACTTCTTCTTCGCCGGCGGCCCGTCGATCGTCGGCAGCGGGAAGTCGGCGTTGCGCACGTGCTGCGCGGCCATGTGCGCCTCCAGCCGCGCCACCACCGCCGGGTTCGCCGCGGACACGTCCGTCGCCTCGTTCGGGTCGGTGTTCAGGTCGTACAGCTCCGTCACGGCGCGACCGGCGTTCAGGTTCTGCCGCACCGCCTTCCAGTCGCCCGCCGTCACCGCCTGCTGGCCGCCGTAGCCCGCGAACTCCCAGTACAGGAACGGGTGCGGCGGCTGACGCAGCCCCGTCAAGGCCGGCACGAAGCTGACGCCGTCCACCCCCGGCGGCACCGGCGCCCCGGCGAGTTCGCACAGCGTCGGCAGCACGTCGGGGAAGTA
>DASPHQ010000560.1:0-3680 GCA_035629595.1 Urbifossiella sp.
TGGCGCTGGAGGCGGGCGGTGAAGTCGGACCGCACGAGCCGGAAGTGGACGCGGCTGAGGTTGCGGTAGGTGACGCGGATGTCGGGCTGCGGGTCGGCCCAGGCGCGCTCGGTGTTCACCTGGATTTCCCGGGCCTCGATCTCGACGACGACGTTGTGGCAGAGCTGGCCGCCGGGGCTGTTGGGGAACGCGGCCTTGCCGGCGAGGGCGATCTGCCGGGCCTTCACGCGGTCGCCGCGGCCCACCTCGACGCGCGCCCACAGGGAGCGGGCCATCGCGGAGAGTTCGTGGTCGGCGTGGTCGGCGGCGAAGCGCTCGAGCGCTTTGATGTAGTTCGCGTCCTTGTCCGGCCCGACGGCGCGACTGTGGCCGAAGCGCAGCCGGTGCAGGTCGGCGTCGAGCCGGGCCGACGGGTCGGCGTCGCCGGCGTGGAACGCGACGAGCGTCTGGTACAGCTTGAGCGCCTTGAGCGTGCGCGACCCGGCGTCGGTGGTCTGCGGCTGCCACTTGAGGAAGTCGGCGAGCGGGGCGAAGACGGGCGAGTCCGCGGCGATCTCGAAGCTGTCGTCGGCCTTCGTGAGGCCGTGCTCGCCGGCGGCGAGGAAGCCGAGGGCGTCGAACGCCAGCACGTCGTACATCGTCGGCCGGTAGCGGTCGGGGATGGTCCCCTTTTGCAGCAGGATGTCGTACTGTGCGACGGGCGTGGCCTTCAGCTGCTTCTCGGCGGCGAGGGCGCGGTCGAACTGCCGCTCGACTTCCGACAGGATGCGCGGCAGGTCCCACGTGGTCACGTCGTCGCCGGTGGTGTCGCCGGCGGCGGTGCGCTGGACGATGCGGTAGCGGTGCTGCTGGAAGTAGTGCCAGTACCAGTGGGCGAGCACGGCGTTCATGACCGGGTGCATCTCGGCCGGGGTGGTGGCGATGGCGGCCTTGAGGCGCACCACCTTCTCCTCCGGCTTGTTCCCCTGGATGTTCCCTTCGAGGTTGATCTTCGTGCAGACGGCCTTGACCGCCTCGGGGTACGCCTTGTCCTTGATGGCCGAGGCGATGATCGGCTCGAGCTCCTGGATGGCCGTCTTGGGGAGCCCCTTCTTGACGGCCTCGTCCACCTTCTTCCACTGCTCCGGCCGCGGCTGGGCGGCGGTGTCGCGGGTGGCGACGAGGCCGGCGGCGACGACGGCGGCGCACAGCGCGGCGCCGGCGGCGAGGAAGCGCTTCGACCGGGGCATGGGGAAACCTCGACGGGAGAGGCGACTGGTGCTGTCTTATAGACGGAGTTCGGACGCCGGGGGAAGGGCGCGCGTTCCCCCGCGTTACAGGGCGGTTACACCCGGAAAGCCCACCCGTTGCAACGGGTGGGCTTCGCCCTAAATTACCCCTTTCCTCCTCCCGGGTTCCTCCATGACCGCCCCGACCTACGACAAGCTCACCGCCCCCGCCACCGGCACCCGCGTCACTTATGACGGCGGCAAGTGGACCATCCCCAACGACCCCGTCGTGGTGCTCATCAAAGGCGACGGAATCGGCGCCGACGTGGGGAACGTCCCGGGCATCACGACCGCCGCGGTGAAGGTGCTCGACGCCGCGGTGAAGAAGGCCTACGGCGGCACGAAGAAGATCGTGTGGTTCGACGCCGACGCCGGCGACGAGGCCCGCAAGCGGTACAGCCCGAGCGTCACCGACGAGCAGCTGAAGGCGCTGCCGGAGGACGGCCAGCGCGCCGCCTACCTGCCGGACGACACCCTCAAGGCGTTCGACTACTACAAGGTCGGCCTGAAGGGGCCGCTCACCACGCCGATCGGCGGCGGCTTCCGCAGCATCAACGTCTACCTCCGCTTCAAGTTCGACCTGTACGGCTGCGTGCGGCCGGTGCGGTACTACCAGGGCGTCGACGCCCCGAACCGCAACGCGAACAAGGTGGACATGTGCATCTTCCGCGAGAACACGGAGGACGTGTACTGCGGCATCGAGTTCAAGAGCGGCAGCGACAAGCAGAAGAAGCTGGTGGCGTTCCTCCGCGAGATGGGCTACGGCCCGGACGTGCTGCTGGACAGCGCCGGCATCGGCATCAAGCCGATCAGCCCGGAGCGGAGCCGGCGGCTGGTGCGGATGGCGATCCAGTTCGCGATCGACAAGAAGTGCCCGAGCGTGACGCTGTGCCACAAGGGGAACATCATGAAGTTCACCGAAGGCGCGTTCAAGGACTGGGGCTACGAGCTGGCGAAGGCCGAGTTCCGCGACCACGTCGTGACCGAGGACGAGGTGTACAAGGACCACGGCGGCAAGGCGCCGGCCGGGAAGATCGTCATCAAGGACCGCATCGCCGACAGCATGTTCCAGCAGATCCAGCTGCGGCCTGACGAGTACAGCGTGATCGCCACGACGAACCTGAACGGCGACTACCTGAGCGACGCCGTCGCGGCGCTGACCGGCGGCATCGGCCTGGCGGCGGGTGCGAACATCGGCGACGGCGCGGCGATGTTCGAGGCGACGCACGGCACGGCCCCGAAGTACACGGGGAAGAACCGCGCGAACCCGGGTGCGGTGCTGCTGAGCGGGGCGCTGCTGCTGGAGTTCCTGCAGTGGTTCGAGGCGGCGACGCTGGTGAACAAGGCAGTGGAGGCGACGTTTGCCGAGGCCGACGCGACGGCGAAGGCGGGTCCGGGCGGGAAGCTGTACGTGACGTACGACATCGCCCGCCAGTTCCCGGGCTACGGTGAGGGGGCCGGCGCGAGCAGCACCGAGTTCGCCGACCGCATCATCCACCACATCGGGAAGGCGTAACCCCCGGTAGCCGCGGGCTTCAGCCCGCGTGCCCGCACGGGGGTCGGCTGCGATCGACGTCCGTCGGCCACGCTGCTCGACTGGTCGCCGCGGGCTTCAGCCCGCGTGCCCCGTCCGCTCGGGTGGTGCGTCCGGGGAACCGCCGGTCGCAGCCGACTCTCGCAGGGGCACGCGGGCTGAAGCCCGCGGCTACCGGACGATCGGCCGCCTTCGGCGGACGCCGTTCGCAGCCGACCCCCGCAGGGGCACGCGGGCTGAAGCCCGCGGCTACCAACAACCAGCCACCACCCGGAGGCTCGGTATGCCCATCGCCCGTAAGCATCGGCTGCCGCCGGAATGCTACCGCGGCCGGGTCGCGGTCGCGTTCACGGCGTGCCTCCGGTTCGAACCCGACACCCGCCTCGACGAAGAAACGGTCGCGGCCGTTCGAGCCAAGTTGGCAGCGGCGGGGGCCAAGCACGGGTGTGCGGTCGTGGTCTGGTGCCTGATGCCGGACCACCTCCACGTCATTCTTGCCGGCGCGTCGGACGACGCGGACACCTGGCGGGCGATGGTAAGCTTCAAGCAGCAGACCGGCTTCTGGCTGGCGCGGAACCGCCCGGCGGTCGCGTGGCAGGGGGACTTCTACGACCACGTCGTCCGGTCGGACGAGAGCCTGGACGTACAGGCCCGGTACATCCTGGACAACCCGGTGCGGGCGGGGCTGGTAGCGGACTGGACCGCGTAACCGTGGACCGGCGGCGACATGGTGGACGACCTCCTCGGGCCGACCGGTCGCGTGCGTTAGCCGCGGGCTTCAGCCCGCGTGCCCCTGCGAGGGTCGGCTGCGAACGGCGTCCGCCGAAGGCGGCCGATCGTCCGTTAGCCGCGGGCTTCAGCCCGCGTGCCCCTGCGAG
>DASPHQ010000561.1:0-6675 GCA_035629595.1 Urbifossiella sp.
ACGCCACGAACACCCTCAGCGCCGCGTCCTTCTCCATCGCCTCGCGCAGCCGCGGCACCACCGTCGCCTTCCCCCGCGACGGCCCGAAGTTCCACCGCACCGGCACCAGCGAGTTGTACTTCAGCTCCGTCTTGATCCCCAGGTCGTCGGCGAAGTACGTCTTGAGGCACTCCGCCAGCGGCGGCGACGTGAGGGCGCTGCTCGGGTCGCCGAACCCGCCCTTCCCGGTGATGAGCTTCGCCTTCACCCGCGCGTCGTACCGGCCGATCAGCTCCTTGTCCTCCTTCAGGAGTTCGAGACGGAACGCGGTCGCGCTGACGCGCAGGTTGGCCTTCAGCACGGTCGCCTCCGGCAGCCCCGAGAAGCGGGCCACCTGCCTGGCGACCGCGGCCTTTTCCTCCTCCGGCAGTTCCTTCCCCTTCTTGAGCGCCTCCGCGTACGGCCCGTGGGCGAACTTCTCGGCCGCGGCCAGCAGCGTGTCGCGGTCGCCGGTGACCTTGCGGTGGTGCAGCGCCGCCGCGGTGTACGCCGGGAGGAACAGCACGTACGGCAGGTCGTTGCCGGCGCCGAACGAGATGGTGGCGTAGTCGAGCACCGTGGAGATGAGCAGCACGCCGGCCAGTTTCACCCCGCCACGGTCCTGGAGGTACTTGGCGAGCGCCGCGGCGCGGAGGGTGCCGTAGCTCTCGCCGGCGAGAAACGTCGGCGACGCCTTGCGGTCGTACCGGTCGGCGTAGGCGCGGATGAAGTCGCCGACCGAGTGGGCGTCCTCGTCGATGCCGTGAAACAGCTTGGCCTCGTCGTCCTTGTCGGCCCGGCTGTAGCCGGTGCTGACGGGATCGACGAACACCAGGTCGGACACGTCGAGGATGGAGTTGTAGTTGTCCACGAGGGTGGGCGGCTTCGTGACGGTGGTGCCGTCGTCGCCGACGGAGACGCAGCGCGGCCCGAACGCGGCGAGGTGGACGAACGACGACGACGCCCCGGGTCCGCCGTTGAAGCAGAACGTGACCGGCCGCGCCGCGGCCGGCGTGTCCGTCTTGCGCGTGTAGGCGACGAAAAAGACGCCGGCTTCGGCCTTGCCGGACTTGTCCGCGACGCGGAGCCGGCCGGTGGTGACGGTGTAATCGACCTTCTGCCGACCGATCGTGGCCGAGCGCGTCACCTGGACCGCGGGTCCGTCGGGCGCGGGTGGGTTCGCCCACGACGCCGGCACGGCGCCGAGCGCGACGAGTGCGAGCGCGACTCCGAGGGAGCGGAACGGGTACGGCCGCATGGCGTTGCTCCTCGCGGGTGCCGTGGGCGGCGCCCGAGTCGGGAAATCGGAGAGGAGTTCAAGGATGGGGAGAGTGTAACCGCCGTTTCCGTGGGCCGCAAGTCCCGACGGGATAAGGACTCGCGTCGGGAATCGGGCTGTGGCGTCGTTCCAACGCTGATTCTTCCAGACGACTCAATGCTTCTGGGACTGGGTCCCCCTCTCGCCTGGAACCAAGAATCCCCGCCAGAACGACGATCCTGACGGTTACCCCTTGAGGCCGAGCATCCGGTCGAGGGAGTCGGCGGTCTGGTGGATCAGCGCCTCGGGCCAGTGGAGGTACGGGTGGAAGTACTCGAACGTGAGGTAGCCGCGGTAGCCGGTCTTGTCGAGCGCGTCGAGCACCGCCGGCCAGTTGGTCGTGCCGTCGAGCAGCGGGCGGAACGCTTCGAGCGACACGTCGGTGCCCTTCTTTGTGAACTCCTTCAGGTGGACGTTCTTGATGCGGCCGCCGAGCTGGGCGACCCAGTGCTCGGGGAACTGGTACATCATGATGTTGCCGGTGTCGAAGTGGACCTTCACGCGCTCGCTGCCGAACGAGTCGACGAACGCGTTCATTTCCCCCGGCGTCATCAGGTAGCCGTTGAAGAAGATGTTCTCGATGTTCAGGAACACCCGCAGCTTCTCGGCAGACGGCAGCAGCGCCCGCACCGCCTCCTTCGCCCGCCGGTCGCACACGTCGTTCGGCACCGGCTCGTGGTCGGTCCGCCACGGGATGTGGACGGCGCCCGGCACCAGCAGCACGTTCTCGGTGCCGAGGTGGTGGGCGCACTCGGCGATCTTGCCGGCCAGCTCCAGGCCGCGGGCGCGCTTGGCGGCGTCGTTGCTGCTGAGCGGGTACGGCCAGAACAGGAACGAGCAGACGCCGCTGATGGCGATGCCGATCTTCTCAGCGAGGCGGCGGACCTGCGCGAACTCGGCGGCGCCGTTCTTGGGGGAGAGGTCGTTGTCGAGGTCGTAGTTGAGTTCGATGCCGTCGAACCCGGCGGCCTTGGCGAGGCGGAGGCAGGCTTCGAGGTTCATGCGCTCCGGGTACGGGAACGCCCACTGGTTGATGGATTTCTTGAACGGGTACTTCTTGGCGGGCGCCGGCGGCTGGGCGGTCGCGCCGGTGGCGGCGGCCGCGCCGCAGGCGGCGGCGAGGAGTTGGCGGCGGTCGGGCTGGTACGGGCCGGACATGGGACACCTCGGGGAGTGGGTGCCGGCCATCATCCCCGATCCGGCGCGGAACGCAACGGGGTGAACGCGCTTGTTCCGCCGCCGCGATTCGGGATAATGAAGCGATCCCGCCGGAGTCCTCTCCATGCTCCTCGTCGGCCGCCAGACCGCCCGGACGTGCCAGACGCTGCACCGTCGCGCGTTCCTCCAGGTCGGCGGCAGCACCGCGCTCGGGCTGTCGTGGGCCGACCTCCTCCGCGCCCGCCCGCCCGGCGGCAGCGGCCACACCCCCGGCGCGGCGAAGGCCGTCATTCTCCTGTGGCTGTGGGGCGGGCCGAGCCAGCTCGACACGTTCGACCCCAAGCCGAACGCCGCCCTAGAATTCCGCGGCCCGTTCGGGAGCATCCCGACCCGCACCCCCGGCGTCCGCTTCACCGAGCTGTTCCCGCAGCTGGCCGCGGTGTCGAACCACCTCGCCGTCGTCCGCACGCTCACCACGCAGTCCAACGACCACGGCATCGCCGGCACCATCGGCCTGACCGGCAGCGGCGCCGGCGGCACCGGTCTCGACGGCAAGCCACTCGGCGGTTCGCCGCGCCCGGCGCTCGGCTCCGTGGTGGCGAAGGCGCTCACGGTCGGACGCCGTGCCGACGCTGCCAACCTCCACCCGTTCTTCGTCGTCGGCGGGAAGCTGCACCAGGGGAAGAAGACGATCATCGGCGAGGGCGGCGGCCCGCTCGGCGCCGCGTTCGACCCGTTCCGCCTCGTCTACGACCCCGCCACCGGCACGAAGGTACCGGCGCTGCAACTCCCGCCCGACCTGACGCCCGAGCGCATGACCGACCGCGCCGCGCTGCTCGTGGGCATGGGCCGGGCCGAGTCGCGGGCGCAGGAACTCGGCACCGCCGGAGCCTTCGACGAGTACCGCACCCGCGCCCTGGCGATGCTCACCAACCCGGCCGCGGCGGCGCTGTTCGACGTGTCGAAGGAACCCACCGCGCTGGCGGATCGGTACGGCCGCACGCGGTTCGGCCAGAGCTGCCTGCTGGCGCGGCGGCTGGTCGAGGGCGGCGTCCCGTTCGTGCAGGTGAACTGGAGCGACCACGTCGAGGCGGAGGAGGACGCCGGCGACGGCGGCTGGGACCACCACTACCGCAACTTCCAGATCATGCAGGACCGCCACGCGATGTGGCTCGACCGGGCGTTCAGCACGCTGATCGCCGACCTGCGCGAGCGCGGGCTGTTGTCGAGCACGCTGGTGGTGGCGGTGGGCGAGTTCGGCCGCGACCCGAAGGTGAACGACAAGGCCGGCCGCGAGCACTGGCCGGGCTGCTACAGCGCCGTGCTGGCCGGCGGCGGCGTGGCCGGCGGTCGCACCGTGGGCACGAGCGACGCCCGCGCCGCCCGCCCGGCCGACACCCCGCTGACGCCCGCCGACCTGAACGCGACGGTGCAGCACCTGGTGGGCCTGACCAGCGAGCAGGTGACCGGCCTGGGCCTGACGCCCGTCGGCCGCGTGATCGAGGAGCTGTTCTGATCCGCCGCTCGCGGCGATGCACTGCCCCCGGCCGTACAATCCCCGCATGGCGGCCGGCGGGGAACCCACGGTGTTCGACGAGATCTTCGCCCGGCTCACCCCGGACCGGCTCCTCCGCGACCCCCGCGCCACCGGCGAAGGCGTCGCCGTCGCCGTCATCGACTCCGGCGTCGAGCGCGCCGTCCTCGAGGACAAGTTCCGCGCCGCCGGCACCCCCATCCACCCCATCGAAGGCGCCCTCTTCCGCGCCGACGCCCCCGCCCCGCTGCCGTACACCGGCCACCAGTCGAGCCCGCACGGCACCACCGTCGCCGACGTGATCCTCACCGTCGCCCCGAAGGTGAAGCTCTACTCCGCCGACGTGTTCGGCCCGGCCGGGACGTGCGAGGTCGAGACGGTCATCAACGCCCTGCGGCACGCGGTCGAGGTGTGGAAGGTGAAGGTGGTGAACCTCTCGCTCGGCGTGCCGGAGCACAAGCTGCAACAGCTGCCGCGGCGGCAGGCGCTGCTGCGGGCGATCGAGGAGGCGTACTTCCGCGACGTGCTGGTGTTCGCCGCGGCGCACAACGAGCACCCGCTGACGCGGAGCTACCCCGCCGCGTTCGCCCCGCCGCTCGTGTCCGTGGACAAGGGCGTGTTCGACGACCCGCTCGGGTTCGCGTACCGGCTGCGGGAGCGGGTCGAGTTCCAGGCGCACGGCAAGGGCTACCTCGGCCCGTTCGCCCGCGAGCCGGCGACCAGCTGGGCGACGCCGCACCTGGCCGGGATCGCGGCGCGCATCCTGTCGCTGAAGGCGGACCTGAAGCCGTTTGAGATCAAGACGATCCTGTACTGGCTCACGCGCGCCGCGCCGGCCGGCTAAGATGACGCCAACGGAGGTGGCCGCGTGCTGACTCGCAAGTACCTGTTCCCCGGCGTGATCGAACTGAACCTCCAGGCGGCCCGGCCGCTCGGGGTGAACATTTACCTCATCGACGGCGGCACCGAATACGCTCTCATCGACATCGGCCAGGACGACACCCTCGAGGAGGTCATCGACCTCATCCGCGGCATGGACTTCCCGCTGTCGAAGTGCAAGCTCATCATCGCCACCCACGCCGACGCCGACCACGTGCAGGCGCTGGCCGCGGCCCGCGTGCGGCTCAAGACCAAGTCCGCCGCCCACCCCAGCGCCGCGGCGGCGCTCGAGTCCGGCGACACCGTGCAGACCTACGCCAGCATCCCCGCCCAGGGGTTCGACATCCCCATGCCGCCGTGCAAGATCGACGTCCTCCTCAACGAGGGCGACGAGATCAAGGTCGGCAAGGTGAAGCTGACGGTTTGGAGCACGCCCGGCCACACCCCGGGGCAGCTCAGCTTCAAGATGGGGAACCTGCTCTTCAGCGGCGACAACATCTACCAGGACGCCTGCGTCGGGGTCATCGACGCGCACCACGGGTCGAGCATTCCCGAGTACCTGAAGTCGCTCAACCGCATCCTCGCGGACGACGCCGAGTACCTGCTGCCGAGCCACGGCCCGGTGTTCCGCAAGGATCCCAAAATCCTGCGCACCGCGATCGACCGGCTGACCGGCTACCAGTACATGGCCGACTTCGGCACCTGCGCCCAGTCGTGGCCGCTGCAGGAGGCCTACGAGAAGGACATCCTCGCCGGGAAGATGCCCGACCTGTGACGCCGGCCGCCGGCGTAGCTCGTGCGGATCCCATTGTGTCTGGTCCACCCCCCCCGGGGTTCACCAGAAGCATTGAGTCGGCCAGACAAATCAGCGTTGGAACGACTCCCGGGTCGCTACTCGGCCATTACCCGCCAAGTCCCCACGGTTGGATAGACCGTCACGTCGGCCCCCTCCCGGGTGCGGTGGCCGTGGAAGCCGTTCACGGTCGTGATCGTCGTCCCGGCCGCGTCGAAGCGGACGTGTGCCGCCCCCATCGACTCGCGCGGGAACGTGCGGACGCGCTTCCCCGTGTTCGCGTCCCACAGCACCAGCCGCACGCCGCCGCCGCCGGCCGCGAGCTGCTTCCCGTCGGGCGAGAACGCCGCGGCATAGAACTCCGGGTGGAGACCGAGGTCGGTCGTATCCGGCTCGCACACTAGCTTTCCCGTCGCCGCGTCCCACACCCGCACGTTGCCGCGGTAACTCCCCATCACCCGCGCCCCGTCCGCCGACACCGCGACCGATTGAATCGTGTTGGCGAACGGCGGCGCGAATCCCTTCAGCCCCTTGCCGGTGGCGTCGTAGGTGCGGAGGAAGCCGTCGCCGCCGAAGAGGGCAACGGTCCGGCCGTCGGCCGAGAATGCCTCGCGTGACGCGGCCCACCACAGCCTCTCGACGCGGCCGCGCTCGGTGCCCGCGGGGTAGTCGATGAGCCGGGCCGTGCCGACCTTCTGGTCGTGCTCGAAGGCCAGGAGCGTCTTGCCGTCGGGGGAGAAGCGCAGCCACGCCGGGCGGAGCTTCAGGCCGGTCTCGGCGCCCCACCACAGCGGGGCCGTCACCGCGCCCGTGCCCAGGTCGATGAACCGGCCCTCGGCGGTCGCCAGCGTCTCGCCGTCCGGCGTGACCGCGTACGCGCCGCTGGTCGTGGCGTCGAGCACCCGGCTGGTGGGCGACTTCTCCCAGTTCCACACGTGCAGCCGCGTGCCGACGCGGCCGGCGGGGCTGTGGTCA
>DASPHQ010000562.1:0-2003 GCA_035629595.1 Urbifossiella sp.
TCGTACACGCGGACCTCGCCCTTGCCGTCGAGGCTGCTGACCGCGGCGAAGTGCGTGCCCGCGGGGTTGAACGCGACCGCCGAGATGCGGCCCAGCATCGCCTTGTACTCGCGGATCTTCGTGCGCCACGTCTTCGGGTCGTCCGAGTCGTCGCCGATCTCGCGCTTCACCTCGCGGTGCATCTTGAAGAGCCGCGGCTTGCCGTCCGCACCGGCGACGATTACTTCGTCGTACAGGTTCGGCTTCGCGCCCGGCGTGTCGGCCGGCACCTTCTGCAACTTCTTCTCCTTCATCGGCCGGCGGTCCACCGCCATCAGCCCGCCCTTCAGGGCGCCCGGTGTGATGCTCGTCACGTTGTCCACGAACCGCTGCGTCGGCACCTCGGTCAGCCGCATGCTCATGTCGCGGCTGACGGAGACGAGGTGCTGGCCGTCCTGGCTGAACACTGTGCCGAGCACCCAGTCGGTGTGCGTGCCCATCTGGAGCGTCTGCTTGCCGGTGCTCGGGTCGAGGGCGCGGACGGTGTTGTCGATGCACCCGAACGCCACGGCCTTGCCGTCCGGCGACCAGCTGACGCCGTACACGGTGTCGAACGTGACCGGGGCGGACACGACCAGGTCGTCGCGCTTGTGGTTCCAGACCTGCACCTCGCCGAACCGGCCGGGGGCGCCGCCGGCGACCGCCAGCCGCTCGCCGTTCGGGCTGAACGCCAGCGCGTTGATCCGCTCCGAGATGCCGACCAGCCGCGACGACAGCTTGTAGTCCTTCGCCCCGTACAGCAGCACCTCGTGGAAGCCGCTCACCGCCAGGTAGTCGCCCTGCGGGTCGTAGGCCACTGATGTGACCACGGGGGCCGCGGCGTACTTCGGCGGGTTCGCCATGTCGACGAGCGCTTCCTTCGCCGACGCCGGCGTGTCGTCGGTCGCCCCCTGGGCGATCCAGTCGGCGATGAGCTTCACCAGCGGGGCGGCGAGCGGCTCGCGGTTCTTCGGCATCTCCGCCTTGCCGTTGTGGCCGCGGACGAGCTCCAGCAGGTAGCTCTTGTCGGCGTTCCCGGCGACGACGCCGGCCTTGCCGCGCTCGCCGGCCTTGAACAGGTCGGCGTGCGTGGTCATGACGTAGCCGCCCTGGGCCTTCGCCGGCTGGTGGCAGCCGTTGCAGTTCTGCGCGAAGACGGGGCGGACGTCCTTGTAGAAGCTGACCTTCGCCGGGGCGGCGGGCTGCTTGGTGTCTTGCGTCGTGCCTACGGCCGTACCGGCAACGGCGACGCCGAGCGCGAGGAGTGCGCGGGGGAGGGTCATGGAACGGCCCCGGGGGGAGAACGCGCGGCGGCCCATGAGCGGGCCGGGTGGGTAGATGTAGTTTACAACCCCGGGCGGGGTTGGTTCAACGAGAATTGGCGGACGAGTCGCCCCGGAGGGAATCGAACCCCCATACCCCGGTTGTGATCCGGGTGCCCTGAGCCGTTGGACGACGAGGCGGCGAGCGGAAGCGGTGGGACTCGAACCCACAACGGGGACAAACCCGTTACCTGTTTTCGAGACAGGCTCCTCATCCGGCCGGGTCGCTTCCGCCCGCATGGACGCGGCCTCCGGGGCGCGGGTTCGCGCTACTCCGGGGGCGGGACGTAGCCGAGCGTCTTGAACAGCCCGTCGGTCGCGCTCAGGTAGCGCGGCGCGGAGACCTCTTTGAGCCAGTTCGCCCGCACGACGGGGTCGGCGGCGATACGGGTGTCGCCCCACCCCTTCCCCTGCCAGCGCGGCAGCGCCTCCCAGTCGCGATCAATGTAGCAGAGCGCCCGCGCGTCGTGTCGCTTCACGTAGGCCAGGCACGGGGCGAACCAGCCGTCCCACGACTCGCGGCCCTTCGTCGTGCCGAGGCCGCGCGGCGTCGCCTCGGCGACCATCAACGGCTTACCCTTCACCCGGGCGAACTGAGCCACGGTTTCGAGGTGCGGTTGCTTCGTCGAGAAGAACGACACGCCGACCCAGTCGACGTAGGCG
>DASPHQ010000563.1:0-2862 GCA_035629595.1 Urbifossiella sp.
TGGCCCGCGAGCTGGACCAGGCGGAAGCGGACCTGGCGGCGAGCCCGAAGCTGGCGGAGCTCGCGCGGCTGCGCGAGCGCGTGCAGGCGGCGGCGGACCGGGCCGCGTGGGTGGGTGACGCCGCCGGCCGTGACCATCTGCTGAGCCGGGCCGGGGCGCTGCTCGGGAGGATCGGATGACGCCGGCCGACCCGTGGCACGACGTGACTGCCGCCCGCATCCCCGCGGCCGGCGCGGCTGCGCTCGGGCCGGTACGGCACCGCGTCGACGTGCGCGTCTTTCCCGAAGGCGAGCGTCTGTGGGTCCGCTGGCCGGCCGGGCGCGCGGACGTGGTGCGGTGCCTGCTGCCGGTGGCGGGCGTCGCGTTCCTGACTCCGCGCGGCGGGGGGTGGTTCCCGTTCGGGAGCCGCCTTCCGACCGCCGACCGTCCCCCAGACGGCGACGGGGCGTCGGTGGCGTCGGTCCTGTCGCCGGCCCGGTTCACGCCTGTCGAAGCGGGTGAAATCGTGGCGCCGCCGGTGGTGCTGCGGGCCGTCCGCGGCGGGGAACCGCGCCCCGCCACCGCCCTACGCTGCCGCCTCGCCGATTTGGCCGAATGGGCGGAGAGTGCGAGCACGGCCGAGCTGTCCGCGGCGACCGCGGCGCGGGTCGGGGGGCGGATCGTGTTGCGCGGGGCGAAGCTGCCGACGGTGCTGGGTGCGACGCGGTTCTGGGGCGACGACGTACTCGTGCCGGTGGGCTTCCGTGCCGACCCGGACCTGCAGGCGGACGTGATCCGCGCCGCGGCCGGCGCCAACCGCGACGAACTGGTGCTGCTCGACGAGACTGGCGCTGAGGTGATTCCGCGGGCGGTGTTCCGCCCGGTGACTCGCGCCGGGTTGCGACTGGCGCGGTGATCCGTGCGAATCGCATGGCGAGCCGACCGCGTTACACCCAGATTCGCGTGACGCCGTACAGGTCGAACTTGGTGTCACCGCTGCCGATAGTCAGCTGATCGGCAAGGCACTGCACGGCCATCAGCCGGTCGAACGGGTCGTTGTGGTGGTTCGGGAGGCCGATCAACCGGGCGGTCTGATCGGGGCGGATCGGCAATTCGCGGAAGCCGTACACCTTGAACACGGTGTCGGTGTAGACGTGGTACGGCAGGTTGAGCCGCCACTTGCCGAGGTGAACCTTGATGGCGATCTCCCAGTACGCCGCCGGGCTCACGAACACGGCGTTCGCCGGGTCGCCGAGCGCCGTCCGGGCGGCGGCCGGCAGTTGCGGGTCGCCGTCCGTGAACCACACGAGGGCGTGCGTGTCGGTGAGCAGATTCACGGCATGTACTCGGCGAAGTCCTTCAGGTGCTCGTCGTCGTCCTCCAGGATCGTGATCGCGCCCTTGAGCAACCCCGGCTGCCGCCAACCGGGTGGGACGGCGGGAGCCTCGATGGTCAGCCTCGCCACCGTGCGCCCGTCCTCGACGATCTCCACCACTTCCCCGGCGGGAAGGCGGTGGATGAGGTCGCTCAGGTCGGCCTGAGCCTGCGTCAGGGTCAGCGTCATGGTCGGCTCCGAAGGGTGCTCACGAATTGTACCACGCCGCTCCCTCACTCCGCCCCGCGGCGGCGCGGCGGGTCGCGGTAGTCGAGCGGCGGACGCTGGTCCTTCTCCAGCAGCGGCACGTACTTCCTCCCGTCCAGCCGGCGCGTGTGCTCCTCCTTCGCGGCGGCGATCAGCTTCGCGTCCGTCATCAGGTCGTAGGCCGTCGCCGCGAGCGTCTTCGTCGCCAGCGTCATCCCCTGCTTGGCGATGGTGGTGCCGCCGCAGGCCACCGCCTGCCACGAGTGGCCGGGCGTCCCCGGCACCCAGCACGCGGTGCTGAACCCGACCGTCGGCACCACCCACGACACGTCCCCCACGTCGGTCGAGCCGCCGGACGACTTGCCGCTCACGTCCTCCACCTTCCGAATGTCCTCCAGCGGCACCTTCGTCTCGAACGTCTCCTGCAGCCGCAGCGCGAACCGCGTCTCCTCCGCGTCGTACTTCAGGTCGTTCAGCTTCGTCAGGTTCGCCTTCGCCACCTGCGCCAGGGTGTTGTTCGGCAGGATTTCCAGGGTGCCGCCCAGGTACGCGACTTCGAGCTTCGTCTCGGTGGCGAGCGCGCCGCCCTGGGCGCACTTGATCAGCCGCGGGTAGAGCTTTTGCACCACCTCGGCCTTTGGGTGGCGGACGTAGAAGAAGCCCTCGGCGAACTCGGGCACCACGTTCGCCGCCCCGCCGCCGCCGGTCACGGTGTGGTGGAGCCGCGTGCCGTCGGGGGTGTGCTCACGCAGCAACTCGGTGGCGTGCATCGTCAGCAGGAGCGCGTCGAGCGCCGACCGGCCCTTCTCGGGCGACCCGGCGGCGTGGGCGGCGGTGCCGTGGAACCGGAACTTCACCGCGATGCGGGCGAGGCACGACGCATCGCCCGCGGAGTTGCGCGATCCGGGGTGCCAGTGGAGGCAGACGCCGCAGTCGTTGAACAGACCGGCGCGGGCCATGAACGCCTTCGCGGAGCCGCCCTCTTCCGCGGGGCAGCCGTAGAAACGGACGGTGCCGACGAGCCGGCCGGCGCGAATCTCCTCGGCGATGGCGATGGCCGCGGACAGCGACGCGACGCCGAACAGGTGGTGCCCGCAGGCGTGGCCGTAGCCGTTGCCGCCGGGGCGGATGGTGCGCACCGGGTCCGTCGTCTGGGCCAACTCCGGGAGGGCGTCGTACTCGCCCAGGATGCCGATGACGGGGCCGCCGCTGCCGAACTCGGCGACGAACGCCGTGGGGATGCCGGCGACGCCGCGGGTGACCTTGAAGCCGGCCTTCTCGGCCAGGTCGGCGAGCGCCTT
>DASPHQ010000564.1:0-9141 GCA_035629595.1 Urbifossiella sp.
GCCCGGCGGCGGTGTCGTCGCGGTCGAGCCGACCGACGGGTAGGTGAACGGCAGTTCGGCCTGCGCCGCGCGGAAGGCGTCGAGGGCGGCGGGCGTGGGGCAGCGGAAGCGGATCATGAGGTTCCAGCCCGCTCACGCCAGCCGCTCGCCCACCTCACAACCGCGGATCGACGGGCTCGCTCTCCAGCGCCAGCACGCCGAACACGCACTCGTGGACGCGCCGCAGCGGCTCGCGCTTCACGAACCGCTCCAGCGCCTCCACCCCCAGCGCGAACTCGGCCAGCGCCAGCGACCGCTTCCGACCCAGGCCGCGCTGGCGCAGCCGCGACAGGTTCTCCGGCGCCAGGTAGTCGGGGCCGTAGATGATCCGCAGGTACTCGGGGCCGCGGCACTTCACCGCCGGTTGCGCCAGCCCCTTCGACCCACGCAGCACGAATCCGGCCGGCTTCACCACCATCCCCTCACCGCCGCGGCCGGTCAACTCGGTCCACCATTCCGTCGCCGCCTGCTCGGCCGCAGGGTCGGCCAGGTCCACCTCGACGTTTGCGGTGGCGACGAACAGCGCCGGGTCGGCGGCGCACACCCGGGCGAGCGCGTCGAGGTGCCAGCGGTGCGGTTTGTCGGCGTGGACGTGCCCCTCCGTGGCGAGCAGGTGGAACGGCGCCAGCTTCAGGCCGTCGAGCGAATCGACCGGCCAGCAGTAGCGGCGGTACGCGTCCACGAAGCGCGACACGTTGCCGACACGTTCGCGGAACGCGCCCGCCAGCTGAGCCGCGCGCTCGCGATCCTCGCCGCCCAGGCGCGCGACCGCAGCGTCGAGCGCCGCCACGGCGCGCGGCACGGCGGCGGTGCCGGCCGCGCCGACGGCGGCGTACTGCGCCTTCAACAGCTCCTGCGCCTTCGCCGACCACGGCATCAGCTCGCAGTCGAGGACCGCCCAGCCGGTCGCCAGTTCGTCCCACAATCCGGCCGCGGTCACGGCCGACCGCACCCGCTCCAGGAAGCGCGCTTCCAGGTCCGCGTCCGAAAAGAAGGGCCGGCCCGTGCGCGTGACCACGACGCCGGCGCCGTGCTCGACGCCGAAGCGCTCCCGCGCCGCGGCGGCGTCGCGGCACACCACCACGACCGCCCGCGAACCCATGTGCTTCTCCTCGCAGACCACGCGGTCGGCCCCCTGCGCCCGATAGTACGCAAACGCCTCGGCCGGGTGTTCCAGCAGCCCCGGCCGCGTAGTCGTCTCGCACGGGCTCATCGTCGGCGGCAGGTACACGAGCCAGCGCGGGTCGGCGGCGAACCGGCTCATCGCCTCCAGCGCCGCGGCCGCGTTCTCCTCGCGGACCGTCACCGTGCCGCGCAGTGCCGTCGAGACGAACCGCTTGCCGAGCACGTCGTCGGCGTCGAGCATCCGGTCGTGGTGCTGCTGCGCCGTGAGCGCCCCCGGCACCGGCAGGAACGGCCGCGCCGGCACGCAGTACGTGCGGGCCGCGGGGACGGACACGAACTCGCGCTCCGGCCACCGCAGCGCGGTGAGTTTGCCGCCGAACACGCAGCCGGTGTCCACGTTCACGGTGCGGTTGAACCACTCGACCTCCGGCACCGGCGTGTGCCCGTACACGACCGCCGCCGGGCCGCGGTAGTCGGCCGCCCAGTTCAGCCGCACCGGCAGGCCGAACTCGTCCGTCTCGCCGGTCGTCTCGCCGTACAGGGCGAACTCACGCACCGCCCCGCTGGCGCGGCCCTGCATCTCGGCCTTCATGCCGGCGTGCGCCACCACTAGCTTGCCGCCGTCGAGGACGAAGTGGCTGACCAGCGAGTCGAGAAAGTCGCCAACCTCTCGCGCGGCGATCGGTCGCAGGTCGTCGGGGAGGGTATCGAACTCGGCCATCGTCTCGGCGAGGCCGTGGGTGAGCTTCACGTCGCGGCCGCGGAGCTTGCGCACCAGCTTCACGTCGTGGTTGCCCGGGACGCAGATGCCGGTGCCGGCCGCGACCATGTTGCGGACAAGGCGCAGCGTGTCGAGCACGCGCGGGCCGCGGTCCACCAGGTCGCCGACGAACACCGCCTTCCGCCCGGCAGGGTGCGCGAACACCCGCCGCCCCCACACCGGATGATCGACCGCACTCACGGCCGCGACGTAACCGAGCTTCCCGAGCAGCGCTTCGAGTTCGTCGCAACAGCCGTGAACGTCGCCGATCACGTCGAAGGGGCCGGCCTCGCTCCTACGGTCGGTCCACAGCGGCACGCGCTCCACGACGGCGGCGTCCACGTCGGCGGGGCCGCGGAGGATGGTGATGTGGCGGAACCCTTCGCGCTCCAGGCCGCGGATCGAGCGGTGGAGGTTGTCGAGCTGGTGGCGGACGACGTGCGGGCCGAACTGGCGGTCGGGCCGGCTGCGGTTCCGCTCGTGGCACACGGCTTCCGGCAGGTCGAACACGACCGCGGCCGGCAGCACGTGGAAGCGGCGGGCCATCTCGACCACCGGCTTGCGGTCCTCGGGCTTGACGTTGGTGGCGTCCACGACCGTGAGCCGGCCGAGGGCGAGCCGCTCCTCGACGAGGTGGTTCAGCACGCGGAACGCGGCGGGGGTGGCGGTCTGGTCGGTGTCGTCGTCGGAGACGAGGCCGCGGCAGGCGTCGGACGACACGACCTCGGTGGGCTTGAAGTGGCGGCGCGCGAACGTGCTCTTGCCGGCGCCGCTCGGGCCGATCAGGGCCACGAGGCTCAGCGCGGGGAGGCGGATCGTTAGCGGCGGGACGGGCGTCGGGTTCATGTGGCCCTCCCGAATACGGCCATTTGCGTCGGCGGGCCGAGGGCCGCGTCGTCCGGGCCGACGGGGTGGTACGTCACCGCGTAGCCGTGCCGCGCGGCGACGGCGTCGGCCCAGGCGCGGAACTCGGCGCGGTCCCACTCGAAGCGGTGGTCGGGGTGGCGGAACTTCCCGGCGGGGAGGCTCGGCCACGTCGCGTTGTACTCGCGGTTCGGCGTCGTCACCACGACCGTGCCGTGCCCGGCCGGGCGAACTCGAACACGGCCCGCTCGAACGCCGCCAGCCGCGGCGGGTCGAGGTGCTCCACCACCTCCACCACCGCGGCCGCGTCGAAGCCTTCGAGCCGGCGGTCGCGGTACAGCAGCGACCCGTGGAGCAGCTTCATCCGCCCCAGCACCGGCACCGGCAGCCGCTCCAGCCGCCGCTCCGCGACCTCCAGCGCCCGCAAGGACACGTCGAGCCCCACGACCTCGGTGAACTGCCGCTCCCGGAGCAACTCGCGCAGCAGCTTCCCCTCGCCGCAGCCCAGGTCGAGCACCCGCGCCGCGCCGCTCGCCTTCAGCGCCGCCACAACGGCGGCGTGGCGTTGCTCGTTCAGGCTCAGCGGCGTTTCCAGCACCTCCTCGGGCGCGGCGGGGGCGTCCTCGTCGGCCTCCGCAGGGGCCTCCTCCTGCACCAGCCGGGCCAGCGCCTCGCGGACCAGCGACGGCCGGTGCTTCAGGTAACGGCGGGCGATCTCCTCGCGCAGCGGGTGCGCCGCGAGCCAGCCGGCCCCCTTGTCGAGGAGCTTGTCCACCTCGTCCTCGCCGACGAAGTAGTGCTTGTGACCCGCCATCACCGGCACCAGTACGTACAGGTGCGCCAGCAGCGCCGACAGCGGCACCGTCCCGCGCAGCTCGACCGCGAAGTACGGGCTGTCGCCCCACTCGGGGAAGGTGGGGTCGAGCGGGATTCGCGCCGCTTCGACCTCGTAGCCGAGCGGCTCGAAGGCGGCGCGGAGGAGCCGCTCGCCGCCGCGGACGGGGAGCACGTCGAGGCGGGCGGTGAGGGGGATCGGCTCGCCGGCCAGCTCGGGGTGCGTCTTGCACGTCCCCTGGAGGGCGCTGCCGAGCACCTGACTGACGGCGACGCTGAGGAACGACGACGCGGTGTACGGCCGGTCGTTCACGTACTGGCCGAGGAGGAACGAATGGTCCGGCGCCCGGCCGCGGACGATGCCGACCGGATCGACTTCGAGGAGGAGCGCGGCGGTACAGCGGTCGTCGGTCGCTTCGGGGTAGAACACGTGGGCGCGGCCGAAGCTGAGGTCGAACGACTGGACGCGGTCGGGGTGCTTGTGGAGGAGGTAGCCGAGGTCGGTGGCCGGGCGGCGGGTGGTGGTGAGCGTCAGGAGCATCGGACCCTCGCGGCGCCGGTCGGGGCATGATAGCGAGACGCGCCGGCGGGCGGCGGTTCGCGGCGAACGGGTTTGAGCCCGGAGGGCGTCGGCGTGTAGCCCGGGGTGGAACCCCGGGCGGCCTGGGGCGGAGTTCGCACCGCGTCGCACACCGGTTCACCGCGTTCGCCGCCCGGGGTTGCACCCCGGGCTACACGCCGACGCCCTCCGGGCTCAAACCACGCGCCGGGTTCGTTCCTGCATGACCGGCGGTCGTCATTCGTGCCCCGCGTCGGGTCTCGAAGACTCGACCCGACCTACAAAGACACCATGCCGGCCGCACCCCCCACGACTCCCCCGCGCCGCCTGACGCGCCGCCGCTTCTGGGGCGCCGCCGCGCTCGGCGGCCTCGGCCTCGGGCTGTACACCTGGCGCGTCGAACCGCACTGGGTCGAAGTGGTCCGCCGCGAACTGCCGGTCGTTGGGCTGCCCGACGCCCTCGTCGGCCGCACCCTCGCGCAGGTCAATGACCTGCACGTCGGCCCGCGTGTCGATTCGGACTACCTCGTCCGCTGCCTGCGAACGGTGTCGGCGTTCGAGCCCGACCTGGTGTGCGTCGTCGGCGACTTTGTGACCGCGACCGGCGGCGAGGCCGTGGACGACGCCGCCCGCCTGATGGAGAACCTGACGCGCCCGCCGCTCGGCTGCTTCGCCGTCCTCGGCAACCACGACTACGGCCTCCGCTGGGCGCACCCCGAAGTCGCCGCCGCGGTCACGAAACGCCTCACCGACGTGGGCGTCCGCGTGATGCGGAACGCGAGTACGGTGGTGAACGGCCTGCGTATCGCCGGCATCGACGACTTCTGGGGCGCGAACGTCCGCGGCCACGACATCACGGCCGCGCTCGCGGGCGGCGGGCCGACGGTGGTGCTGTGTCACAATCCCGACGCCGTCGATCTGCGCGGGTGGGGTGACTTCCGCGGCTGGGTGCTCGCCGGGCACACGCACGGCGGCCAGTGCAAGCCGCCGTTCCTGCCGCCGCCGTTCGTGCCGGTGCAGAACACCCGCTACACCGCCGGCGAATTCGACCTTGGGGACGGCCGGCGGATGTACATCAACCGCGGCCTCGGCCACCAGTTGCGGGTGCGGTTCAACGTGCGCCCCGAGATCACCCTGTTCCGCCTCGTGCGCGAGGAGGCGACGTGACCATGCGTGACGCCACCCCCGCCGACGCGGACGCCATCTGGGCGATGTTCCGCGCCGTCGTCGCCGCCGGCGACGCATTCCCCTTCCCCGACGACTTCACGCGCGAACAAGCGCTCGCCTACTGGTTCGGGCCGAACACCCACGTCCGCGTCGCGGAGGACGACGGGCGCGTCGTCGGCTCGTACATGGTGCGGCCGAACCAGCCGGGCCGCGCCTCGCACCTGGCGAACGGCGCGTACCTGGTAGACCCCGCCGCCCGCGGCCGCGGCGTCGGCCGGGCGCTCGGCGAGGACTCGGTGCGCGAATGTCGCCGTCTCGGCTACCGCGGCATGCAGTTCAACCTCGTCGTCGCCACGAACGAGCCCGCCGTCCGCGTGTGGACCGCCGTCGGGTTCCGTATCATCGGCACTGTCCCCGGCGCCTTCCGCCACGCCACCCTCGGCTACGTCGACGCCCACATCATGTACCGCTCGCTGCTCGACGAACCCGCCTGAACCCCCTCCCCGGAGTCCGCCATGTTCCGCGCCGCCGCCCTCGCCCTCCTCTCCGCGTCCGCCGTCGTCGCGGCCGACTGGCCCGCCTGGCGCGGCCCCACCGGCCAGGGCCACGCCGACGAGCCGAACGTGCCTCTGAAGTGGAGCCCGAAGGAAAACATCAAGTGGAAGGTGCCACTCGCCCACCAGGGCAACTCGACGCCGGTCGTGTGGAAGGACAGCATCTTCCTCACGCAGGCGACCAAGGGCGGCGGCACCCGCAGCCTCCTCTGCCTGTCCCGCGCCGACGGCAGCACGCGCTGGCAGAAGGACGTGGCGTACCCGGAGAAGGAGCGGAACTGGAACGAGAACTGGTACGCCAACGCCTCGCCGGCGACCGACGGCGAGCGCGTCGTCGTCAGCTTCGCGTCGGCCGGGATGTACTGCTTCGACTTCGCCGGCAAGGAGCTGTGGAAGCGCACCGACCTGGGGACGTGGCAGCACAAGTTCGGCAGCGGCGCTTCGCCGGTGCTCCACGGCGACCTCGCCATCCTGTGGTGCGGGCCGGACGAGAACAAGGGCCGCAACTACCTCCTCGCCGTGGACAAGCGGACCGGCAAGACGGTGTGGGAGCACGACGAGCCGGTCGGGTCGTGGGGCACGCCGCTGGTCGCCAAGGTGAACGGCCAGGACCAGCTGATCATCGGCCTGTCGAAGGACGTGAAGACCGCGCCCGAGGAGAAGCACGGCCACCTGAAGGGGTACGACCCGGCCACCGGCTCCGAGCTGTGGTCGGCCCGCGGGCTCAACAGCCACGTCTACACGTCCCCCCTCGTCGCCGACGGCGTGGTCGTCGGCATGTCCGGGTACTACGGCGCGGCGATGGCCGTGAAGCTCGGCGGGAAGGGCGACATCACGAAGGACCGCCTCTGGGTCCATCCGAAGAACGCGCAGCGGGTCGGCTCGGGGGTGATCGTCGGCGGGCACGTCTATCAGGTGGACGAGGACGGCCAGCCGCACCGCTACGACCTGCGGACCGGGGCCGACGCCTGGGCCGACGAGCAGAAGCTGAAGGGCGGCCAGACGTGGGGCTCGCTCGTCCACGCCGGCGGCCGGCTGTACCTCTTGATGCGCAACGGCACCACCGCGGTGCTGTCCCCGACCGAGAAGTACGAGGTGCTGGCCTTGAACCCGCTCGGGGCGGGCGAGCAGACCAACTCGTCGCCGGTGGTCGTCGGCGGCGAGGTGTACCTGCGCACGTTTCGCCACCTGTGGTGCGTCGCCGAGAAGAAGTGATCGCCTCGTACCACACGCAGTCGTTCCAGGTTCGGCGTGGTATCGGGGTTTTCACCCTGACACCACGCCGAACTTGAAACGACAGGATTCGGTGTCATCTTCCCGGTGCCGCGTCCCAACTTCTTGATGGGGCACGGCTTCCGGCCGGACGCGAGCACTGACGGGGATCGATCTGGCGACGTGACATGTTTCCGCGACCCGGTGGGGGGCGCGGCGGAAACAATAATCTCGACCAAAGTGTCGCTACGCCGCTTGACTGCCGCGGCTCGGCCGACCTCACCGCCCGGCTGGCTCCGCGGCCGGGTCGCCGTGCTGGATCAGGAATGCCAGCTGTTCCAGCTGGATCGCCAGATCGACCGCCACCAGCTTCACTCGCGGCGGCAGCCGCAGCCGCACCGGGGCGAAGTTCAACACCCCGCGGATGCCGGCGGCGCTGAGCTGGTCGGCGACCGCCTGCGCGGCGTCGGCCGGCACCGTCAGGATCGCCAGCTCCGCCCGCAGTTCGGGCACCCGCTCCCCGAGCCGGTCGATCGACTCGATGGTGAGCCCCTCGACGCGCTCGCCGACCTTAGCCGGGTCGGCGTCGAACAGGGCCAGAACCTCGAACCCCTGGGTGCGGAAGCCGCGGTAGCGGAGCAGCGCGCGGGCCAAGTTGCCGACGCCGACGAGCACGGCCCGCCAGGTGCGGTCGATGCCGAGGACGGCGCGGATGGCGGCGGACAGCTCGGGGGCATCGTACCCGAGGCCGCGGCGGCCGAGGTGGCCGAGCGAGGCGAGGTCGCGGCGGACCTGGGCGTCGGTGACGCCGCAGGCGGCGGCGATGCGGCCGCTGGACACCTTGCCGCCGTCGGCCGGCCACGCCGCCAGGGCGCGGAGGTAGAAGCTGAGCCGGTGGGCCGTCGCGCGCGACAGCCGCTCGCCCTCGGGTCGCCGGTCCGACAAAGAGCCTCCGGGCCTGTGATGACGGGGGACGGGGGTAGCTTACGGAGCCCGGCCGGCGCCGGTCCACGTCACCGGGATGACCACTTCGCCGTCGGCCAGCCGCACCCGCAGCCGCGCCTCGCCCGGCCGCGTCGCCGCCACCGTGACGCGCACCACCGTCACCGCCGCCGCCGCGTCCGGCCACCGCGCCGTGACCTCCGGCGCGTCGCTGACCACGCCCAGCACGCGCACCGGCGTTCCGTCCGCGCTCCGTAGCTGCACCAGGGCCGACACCTCCGGCGTTCCCGGCGCCAGCCGCACGGCCACCGACTCGGGCGCCGCCACGACCCCGCCGGCCGCCCGCTTCCGCACCCGCACCGGCACGCGGAACTCGGGGTACGCCGCGTCGCCGGTCTGGAGCACCACTGTCTCCTCGCGCTCGCCCACCGGCGCGTCCGCGGCCAGGGTGATCGTCACCGCCTGCCGGCGAACGCCGTCCGCGCCGGCCGCCGGGGGCGCGACCGCGGCGCCGAGGTGCGCGCTGGTCGTGACGGCGCGAATCACCGTCAACGGCGTCGCCCGGGTGTCGGTGATCGTGAGGGTGTGCGTTGCCGCGCCGGCGGTCGAGAACGCGACCTGCGGCGGGGTGACGACGATTTCGCGCGAAAGTGTCGCGGTGAGGGTGAGGACGAGCTCACCGGTCTGCGGGCCGCCGGAGGCGTCGAGCGAGTAGCCGACGGCGACCTGCCAGCGGTTCGGGCCGTCGGGCTGCGTCAGGGTGTTGATCTCGACCGCCAGCCGGGCCGTTTCGCCGGGCTGAAGCGCTTCCGCGCTCAACCCGCGCCGGACGCACCCGCAGCCGGCTTCGACCTTGGTTATCGTGAGTTTTCCGGCCGCGCCGCGGTGGGCGAGGTCGAACGTGTGGACCAGCGGCGCGCCGGCCTTCACGTCGCCGCGGGCGACGACGGGGGTCGCGGTGTGCAGCGCGGGCGCGGGCTGGGCGGCGGTCAGCAGTGCGACGAGGGCGTACATGCCGGGAGCGATACCGTTCGCGTCCCGGGCGGGCAAGACCGGCCTTCCCGCGGGCGCCGGCGGGGGGTATA